>JAAYHJ010000001.1 GCA_012735465.1 Clostridiaceae bacterium | reverse complement strand
CTTTAAAATCAATACCTTTAGCCTTATTACTTACCCCTTAACCCTTTCTTACAGAAAACAAACCCCGCAGCAAATGAAGATTTCTCCTGCATCTGCTACGGGATTTTGGAACGAACTTTATTTTTATGGAGCGAACTTTATTTTAATGGAGTAAACTTTATTAGAATTATACAGAAGTTTATTGTCAACAATTTTGCATCATTCCACTGTTACGGACTTTGCCAAATTCCTTGGTTTATCCACATCACATCCCTTTGCCACTGCCACATAATAGGCAAAAAGCTGCAGGGGTATCACAGTCAGCGATGAAGTAAGAAGGGGATCTGTTTTAGGAATGTATATAACATAATCCGCCTCTTTTTCTATTTCCGTATTGCCCTCCTGGGCAATTGCCAATACAACGGCGCCACGGGCTTTTACTTCTTTTATATTGCTAAGCATTTTTTCAAACAGATGCTCTTGTGTTGCAACAGCTACAACCAAGGTACCATCCTCTATAAGAGCAATGGTCCCATGTTTTAATTCCCCGGCAGCATAGGCTTCGGAATGTATATAGGATATTTCCTTTAGCTTCAGGGAGCCTTCCAGTGCCACTGCATAATCTAAGCCTCTGCCCAGGAAAAATATATCTTTCGACCTAAAGTACTGGGATGCAAAATACTGAATTTTTTCTTTATTATCTAAAATATGCTGTATTTTTTCAGGCAACTGCTTCAAAGCTTCAATCACCTTGTCTGCTTCTTCCTGCGTAATGGTGCCTTTAATCAACGCAATATGTAAAGCAATCAAGTACATTGCATTTAACTGGGTACTATAGGCTTTAGTTGAGGCAACCGCTATTTCCGGTCCCGCCCATGTATACAGCACATCATCGGATTCCCGCGCAATAGAGCTTCCAACCACATTTACCACCGAGAGAACTCTTGCACCTTTTCTCCGGGCTTCCCTCAAAGCGGCAAGCGTATCTGCCGTTTCTCCCGACTGGCTAATGATTATGACAAGTGTATTTTCATCCACAATCGGATTTCTGTAACGAAATTCGGAAGCAACATCCGCTTCCACAGGTATTCTTGCCAGCTTTTCTATAATATACTTCCCTACAATCCCTGCATAGTACGCAGTACCACATGCAACAATATATATCTTTTTTATATCATCAATTTCTTCTTTTGTCAGCTTGATGTCGTCCAGCACAATCTTCCCTTCTTTAATCCTTGGGAATACCGTATCCCTGACTGCTTTTGGCTGCTCGCATATTTCTTTAATCATGAAATGCTCGTATCCGCCCTTTTCGGCAGCAGAAACATCCCATTGAACCGTAAATACTTCTTTCTTTATTTCTTCCTTATTGAGGTTATAAATTTTTACATCATCTTTCTTTAAAAGCACAACTTCGTTATCTTCCAAAAGATAAATATTCCTCGTATACTCCAAAATGGCAGGAATGTCGGAAGCAATAAAGTTTTCCTGGTCTCCCAAACCAACAATAAGGGGGCTGTCCTTGCGAACAGCAACTATTTCATCAGGGCGTTCTTTACAAATAATACCCAATGCATAGGAACCTTCTATTCTGTTTATTGCCTTAATAAGGGCATCAACCAGGTCCCCTTTATAGTAGTAATCCACCAAATGGGCAATTACTTCCGTATCCGTTTCGGAAACAAATTTATATCCTTTTTCTGCAAGGTCATCCCTTAATTTAAGATAGTTCTCAATAATTCCATTATGCACCACAGCAATATTCCCTGACAAACTTGTATGAGGATGAGAATTAATATCGGACGGGGCTCCGTGGGTAGCCCAGCGCGTATGGCCAATCCCCATTGTGCCCGAAAGATTACTTCCACCTTTTAATTTTTCCTCAAGTATGGAAAGTCTTCCCTTTGTCTTTACAACATTTATTTTATCTCCATCATAAACTGCCACTCCGGCAGAATCATAGCCTCTGTATTCAAGCTTTTTTAATCCTTCCAAAAGTATAGGCGCCGCCTGTCTGTCACCTATATATCCAACAATTCCACACATAAACAAACCCCCATATATGCTACTCTATTCTGTATCAAGTATTATTTGCTTTATCATGCCCGGCCCTTTTGTATCGTAATCGCTTACGGCTTTGTGAGGCCTTTATCGGTGGCATGTCACCGTGGGGCACCCGCCGAATCCTTCGATAAACCCCACCCTCGTCAACTGCACCCATGGCGCAGTCCAGGCGCTTAAAAATATATAATACACATCATTTATCTCCCAATGGCATCACATCCTTTCCCAAGATAACAAAAAAATCACATATATATTAACACAAATTTGCACATGCTAAAATATTTTAAATTTAAATATTAAAGGGATACAGATAATCATTTTCTCCGCATCCCCTCTAAAACGTCAAACACCAGAAACTTTTTCTTTTGCAAAATATTTTTATTACTAATTTAGTCTATTCTCAATCAGCTTTGCCAATTCTTCAGCCTTTTGCTGTAAAAATTTTTCATCCTGGCCTTCAATCATAACGCGGACCAGGGGCTCTGTTCCTGAAGGGCGGATAAGTACTCTGCCGTTTCCTTTAAAGGTATCTTCAAGTTCTCTTATCGCCTGTGCTACTACTTCATCATCCGTAAATGTATTTTTCTTTTCATTACTTACTCTTGCATTTACCAATACCTGGGGTAATACCTGCATGACCGATGCAAGTTCTGATAATTTTTTGCCGGATTCTTTTAATACTGATATCAATTGAAGGGCAGTTACAATTCCGTCTCCCGTCGTGTTATGCTCCAGGAAGATTATGTGACCCGATTGTTCTCCACCCAAGACATATCCCTTGTCAAGCATTTCTTCCAGGACGTACCTGTCTCCCACTTTTGTTTGTACGATTTTCAAGCCATTTTCTTTAGCCATTAAAGAGAGTCCTAAGTTGCTCATAACCGTAGCAACAATTGTATTGTTTTCCAGCTTTCCCTGCTTTTGCAGGTGCAAACCACAAATGGCCATGATTTGGTCCCCATTTACCACTTTTCCATTCTCATCCACTGCCAATACCCTATCAGCATCACCGTCAAAAGCAAATCCCACATCCGCACCACATTCAAGTACGAATTTCTGAAGTGCCTCAATATGCGTAGAACCACAGCCCTCATTTATATTTATGCCATTAGGCTCATTATGTATTACGTAAACTTCCGCTCCTAATTCACTAAATATCGACGGAGCGACCTGAAAAGATGCACCATTTGCACAGTCCAATGCAATTTTTAACCCGTCAAGTGTACAGCCAATTGTACTTTTTGCAAACTCAATATAATCTTCGAAGGCATCGTATTTTTCTATTCTACGTCCAACCTCTGCTCCCATAGGGGTGGGCATCGGTTCCGAATCATATAGTACAATGTTTTCTATTCTTTCCTCTATGGCATCGCTTAATTTATATCCATTGCTGTTAAAGTATTTAATACCATTATGTTCTACAGGGTTATGGGAAGCAGAAATTACAACCCCGGCATCAGCTTTATATTTTCTTACCAAGTATGCAATTGCCGGTGTCGGCAAGACCCCTACTATAACGGCTTCTGCCCCGACAGAACAAATACCTGCAACCAGGGCCGACTCCAACATATCACCCGATATTCTTGTATCTTTACCTACCAATATTTTTGGCTTGTGATTAGTTTCTTTCGTCAATACGTATGCTCCGGCCTGACCCACTTTAAATGCCAATTCGGGCGTTAGCTCAACATTGGCTATCCCCCTTATTCCATCAGTTCCAAATAATTTCCCCATCGACATTCCCCTTTCAAATTTTCATGCGTGCTATATCAGTTATGTATCCCTTTGTATAAAAGCAAGCAACTGCTTTCTTACCAACTATTATATCATTTCTACATGAATACACAACAAAAACATTTATAATAATGCAATTAAAGTAATACTTAATTTTTACTTACAAATATCCCATTTAATCCCACTGATTTTTTTATGGATGGGAGAGCCTGCTTGGCAGCCATATATCCTCTGTCAATACACTCCTTGATTCTTGAAGCTTCAAGCAGTTTAACATCATATATTTCCGGCTTAAGTTCATAATCCACATTACATAATCGGTACTTAGACAATTGATAAGACATGATATCCATGGACTGACTTGCAATTTCAAAAATATTATCAACCTCTTCACGAGGGTATCCTGAATAACCTAAATTTACAGCAATGACTTTATCCGCCCCCATATGCTTTAGCACATCGGCAGGGATATTATAAGTAATTCCCCCATCCACCAGTCTCCGCCCCCGGAACATCTTTGGCTTAAAAATAACAGGAAAGGAAGCGCTTGCCCGAACAGCTACCCATATCGGTGCATCATCCACATATATTATATGTCTCGTTTCCCGGAGATTTGTTTTATCGGAAACAAACATTATAGTCTGGGCAGAATTAATGTCCACTGCAGGAACAGCCAATGGTATAAGGGTATCCTTCATCAAGAAAACTTTCCTATCACAGCAATACTCTTTTACAACGTTTTCTATTATATTTCCCTTGATAAAACCATCTACCTTTGCCTTTCTCTTTAGAATAAGGTTTACAAAAAAAAGCAGTAGGCCCATGTAATCAAAGTCTACCAGGCTTAATTTTCCTATTTGCCTCGTTCTTTTTAAAAGTATGACATCCACAATATAGGGCACGATCTTGCTCCAATCAAAGTCAGCAATTCTGCTGCTGTCAAACATGAGAAAGATTTTTTCGATTTCCCTTGGCTTATACCCCGAAGCATATAACGAGGCCACTATGCTACCGGAGCTGGTACCTGAAATCATATGTATGGGTACACCCGCCTCTTCAAAAGCCTTGAGTACCCCTACATGTGCTGAACCCCGGATTCCTCCTCCGGATAATGCAACCCCGATTTTCATCTAAATCCACGCTCCACTTATAATCAATTAATACCAGTTTACGCGGGATTTAGTATACGGGTGCACATTTTAAAGCAATTTTTTAAATTTTTTACAGAGCAATACAAAAACTCAAGATGTTGTAGCTTCTAGGCTATTATAGGTCTCTACGGTTGTTTCCTCATCACTCCCCTGACGGGACAGTCTGATGGTAGCAACATAATTACCAACAACTTCTACATTGGACGGAACCTGTATTATGACAGGAACATCATATTCTCCTTCTTCCATATTTTTTATGTCTATATAGGCATGTATGTCCGTATCTTTTAATGAGCTTAATACTCTCCTAACACCTTTAATGCTTACCTCTAACTGTTTTGTTATCAATTTATAGCTTAAATTTTCAGGTACATTATCAACTCTTATATCATCTATTACAAACTTATTGATTATTTGTTCTTCCACATCAATTTTCACCTTCACGCTCCTGGAAGGCGTAATAAGCCTTACCCCTTCAGGCATTTGAATGGATGCATCCACCTCTACACTGCTGTCGAGTCCGTTAATATCAATTGGTTCAGTAGTAAGCTGCGCCAATTTATCAATTATCTCACCAGGTCCTGCTACCCTTACCGCTGAAGGAATAACTTCTGTTTTAGTAATTACGTGATTTTCAGCAACAGAGCCGGTATACCTGTACGCAACTGCAACCTGTTTAGATTTTAAAATCGGATACTCGATATGAACCGTCTCCACATCTCGTTTAATAAGGTTGCTTGTTATCCTTTCACCTGCCTTATTATAGATATCATATTTTTGCTCCGATACTATATCCTTGGTTTGCCCCGACAGGTCGACTGAAACACGCACACTATCTATGGTACTTATAATAGATGAAGGCCCTTTTAAGGTAACCGTATTAGGGGTAACCTTAGGTTCCATTGCGATATAGGGCTCTTTAACCTCTCCTTTAGAAACCACCTCTATTGGCTTTTGTACTTCCATAATTTTATCCAGTTTGACAACCAATAAATAGGGATCCTTTTCAAGAATGGATACTCCTTCCGCAGACATTTCAACCTGCACCTGAATAGAATGTTCACCGGTTCTGTTCAATCCCCTTAAATCTGCAAAAGCCTTGATATCCTTCTTATCAAGAGCGGCTAATGACTTTCGCCTTCCTTTCACCTTGAGGTTTAATGTCTGATTTATATCGTTTAAAATAACCAACCCTTCTTCTGTTAAATACTCTCCTCCAACTAAAGTTATAGGAATATTCTTCAATGTTGTTTCAGTTTCAGGGTTTTGTACATCCACCACATATATCCACAGCACAATGGCAATTAAAACAGAAATTATTTTGAGGGTAATGTCCTTATTTAATATTCCTTTCACTTTGCTTCCCCTTCCATGACAACAACTTTTTCTTGTTGTTTTTTTGGCGATTGCTTTGGAGTGTCTTATTGAGCGCCTTTTTTAAAATTTCAATGGTCAAATTTCTTGTTAAATCACCATCCAGTGCAATGGATATCTTGCCTGTTTCCTCTGAAACAACTATAACTACTGCATCTGAATTTTCTGAAATTCCCAATGCGGCCCGGTGCCTCGTTCCTAACTCCTTGCTTAAATTTTGGTTTTGGCTAAGGGGTAAAAAACATGCAGCGGCTTTAATCTTATTCTTACGTATAATAACAGCTCCATCATGCAGAGGAGTATTGGGGACAAAAATATTAACCAACAGTTCCGCACTTATCACAGAGTCTATAGTGACACCAGTTCTAATAATATCTCCTATCTTTGTATCCCTTTCGAGTACAATTAATGCACCTATACGGTTTTGAGAAAGTGTTTGTACAGCTTTGCTAATTTCTTCTATTACTGCATTAATGTCATTTTCCGAATCATACTCTTCAAAATTAAACATATTGCCGAAACGACTTCTCCCCATCTGCTCCAATGCACGCCGCAATTCGGGCTGAAATACTACTAAAAGGGCAACCACACCAACCTGCATGGTGTTAACAAGTATAAAATTGATAGTATTCAGTTTCAACCACTCACTTAGCTGGGTAACAACAAGAAGAATAACTATGCCCTTGATAAGCTGTTCCGCCCTTGTTTCACGAATGAGCTTAATCAACTTATAAACAACAAATGCAACAATACTTATGTCAATAATATCGCTGATATTGATAAAAGAAAAAAAATGTACTATATATGAATAAACATTTTGAAGCAAAACCGTACACCTCTTACTACATGTTTTAATTAGATTATACCGTTTTTACCTTAGAAATGTCGACCTTTTTTTAAATTTTTTCAACGAAAATACAATATTCCTGATTTGTATAAATTAGTGAACTTGTACAAATGCTATATATAGCAATATTTAATATTTTTATAAAACTTTATAAAACGGAGGTATAATATGGATAAAGATTCAAAGATGGTAAAAAAAATAAAGGACCTGCTGGAAAGTAAAATGGGTGCAAGTGCAATGGATATAAACGTGGAATACCAAAACGGCTTTGTACACCTTTCCGGTTTTGTAGACGTTCTGGCAGAAAAAACCTTTGCTGAGGAAATAATAAAAGGCATGGATGGTATACATAATATTGAAAACAACTTGACTGTATGTACTGATGGTGAAATAAGTGATAGACATATAACAGCAGAGATTGATAAAGCAATAAAAAATAGCTCCTATGCAGTGAATTTGAGGAATGTCAGTTCAAAGGTATCCGGTGGAAGTGCTACACTGCTGGGTTCAGTGAATACATTGGCAGATGAGATGCATGCAATCGAGCTGGCAAAAAAAGTTCGAGGTGTTAAAAACGTGGTCAGCAATCTTGACATTGTATCCGTCCGCAACTATGATGATGCAACAATAAAAAACAAGATTAACCAGGTTCTCTCCCAAACCCATCTAGGCATACCCGGCATTAAAAGCGAGGTAAATAACGGAAAGGTAACATTGCGGGGATATGTCCCCAGTATCAGGGATATGGAAATGGCAATAGAACTGGTAGCAGACGTGGAAGGTGTAGCACATATAAGCAATAAATTAAAAGTCAGGAGACGGTAACGTCCCCGCCGCAAAAAGGGCGGGGACTTTTATTCATTCATGGGTAGTTTACACGTACCAGCCAGAATTTAATATTTTTATTGCTCCATCCAAGGTCCCATGGGACTCTGTACCTATCCGTATTATGGCAGTTTACCAGGGGATACCCCTTGGAATCCATACCGGTAACCACGGATATATGGGTAACCTTTCCTTTTTTTTCATAAGCAATGAAATCTCCAGGTAAAAGTTTATAGGCTGCTTTATAAACATCATTGTATGAACCGTAGGCAATCTTATACCCTCTTCCGCTGTTTAGCATGTAATTTTTAAATGCCTGTGCATTTACCCACGCTTTTGTTGCTCCTCCTTTATCATAATTCCATGCTGCTGTTTTCTTAAACCCACCTCCTTCAAACAAAATTTGAGAAGCAAAGTTTGCACAATCCCCCCCCTCGGGATTATAATCTCTGTACTCCTTATTATAGCTAAAACCATATTCTTCATTTGCTGCCGCACCGCAGTACCGGTCTGCATATTCAACAGCCTGTATTCTTTTAACACTTATTCCCGAAATATCTTTAGGTTTTGACGTCAAAATATATTCTTTTATTTCATCACTTTTTATATTCTCCAGGTTCAGCGAATCTGCAAAGGGGTCGGTATACCATTCCCTTACTATGGTCCACTGTTCATTCCTAAAGACCATATCCAAAATATGATAAGTTCCTATTCTAAAAAGATTAACCGCTTCAGGCTCATTTACATATGTATACGTATACTCTGTAGAAGCGACAAAGTTAACCGTTACCTTATCTCCCTTTCCTTTTACAGATCGTATAAAAAACTTAGTATTAATATCCTTAAACTTTACCCCTTGTTTATCTGACCAATGGTGAAGATATTTGGTTTTTTTAACTTCATGTTCATAAGCCCATAGACCATACTTGGTATTGGTATCATATAAGACTTTTACAACATCCACATCCCCTTCAAGCATCGATTTATTCCTGACATAAAAAATTTGATGAAGAACCTGAGATAATTCTTCTTCTGTAAATACATCGGTGATTTCAGGTACATCCGCATCCTCTGCCCTATAATTGAACGTGATAGCAATAAGCAGGATAACTAAAACAAATACCGCACACAAAACCATCCATTTTTCTATTTTAAACACAATGAACATATAATCCCCCCGACGAAGCACTACTCCCACAAAGCAACGGTAAATTGCCTGTTTTACAACGAAAACAATTTAACCGATAATTGCAGCAAACCGTTCCAGCATGAAATAGCGCATTATCTCGTTATAAGATTATATGTTCAAAAGGCCCAATAAATTATCGTATTATAATGTTATTTCCAATTTTTCCAACTTCACTAAAACCGTAATATCTCTCTGTAAAGCCGTTTCTGTTATATATTTATCCTTATTAAATCCTGTAACCAGCACATGTAAATTATCCAATTTCTTTAACTGCCTCACTGTTCTTTTATTTTTGTATTCTATCAGGTAAATCGAATTATTTTCTATTTCCCGGGTGATAAACCCCAAAGCAATATCATCCCTCTCCATTCTAAACCCCTTAATATCTTCTTCAATTCTCAAATAAACTGCTTTTTCCTTTTCATAACTATTTATCTTACCCGATACAACAACTGTAGGGCGAACTCCCAATAGGGTCTTTAGGTTATATGCATAAATAGGCACATTAAACACGCTATAGTCCGCATCCTCTGCCAATGCATCCTGTTTTTTATGCTCTTCTTCATACTTATATGCCTCTTCAAACTTCTCCTGGGCTGCCCTCCTTATCTCATCAATACCTTTCAGACCCTGTAGTTCGTCCTTTTTTTCTTCCACTTCGTACAGCATATAATCATCTATATTTTGTCCCAATACCCTGGACAGTTTTTCCACTAGTACATCGTTTAAAATTCTTCTTCCTTCTTCCACTTCCAAAATATATTTTTCTGCTACTCCAATCCTTTTCGCAAGCTGTTTTGGCGTCATACCCCTTTGTATCCTTATGGTGCGTACCTTTTTCCCTAATCTGCTCATTGTATCCCGCCTTCTCCAATGTTTACTTCCATGTGTAACTATGAATAAACTACCTTTCTAAATATCCTTTATTAATGGAATCCTCAATAATCTCTTTCACATACTCCCATAGCTGGGGAGCCCCTTCTGCCATAGGTTGGTTCCTCTTTAAAACCTGATTGCTTTTTACACCGTACTTTACCCAGGTATGGCCATGTGTATTATAATTGTGCAGCAGTGGTTGGAAACGATCCAGGGAAGATGCAAAGCGTGCTTCCGGCGTTACCCTTTCCTCGAATTCTTCCCATAAACTTCTAAATTCTTCTGCCTGATCCCGGGGCAGTATGGAAAAGAGTCTGTCGGCAGCCTGCTGCTCACGGCAGGCCTTATCCTCATTCCCCTTTTCATCATAACAGAAGGTGTCCCCTGCATAAATTTCTACAAGATCATGAATTAAAACCATCTTTATCACACGACTGACATCAATATTTTTGTCCGAGGCATACTCGGAAAGAATCATAGCCATAACCGCAAGATGCCATGAATGTTCAGCATCATTTTCATTTCTTGAACCATCCATTAGTACGGTCTTTCTGTAAACTTGCTTTAACTTGTCAATTTCTGCAATAAAGTCAATTTGCCTTTTTAACCTTTCATTATTCATCGTACCTCTCCTCTTTTCATTTCTACCTTTCCACACGGATTACATTTTCAACCCGTAACACATCCTCCTCCTTCTTTATGTCCTCTATGGCACTCTTCATGGACAGTTCCCCGGCAGGATGGGTAACAAAAATCAGCGGTGCTGTATCCCCACCATACCCTTTTTGGATTACCGAAGCAATGCTTACCCCATATTTGCCAAAAACACCGGCAATTTTAGCAAGTACCCCTGGTTTATCCCTTACGGTCATGCGGATAAAAAATTCTGAAGTCCAATTACTAAGATAACAAATATAAGCCGACGGATGGTTTTCATTATAAAACGTAGTATACCGGTAGGCTCCCTTTTGCTGGCATGCAGTAATGATATCTGACACAATGGCACTGCCCGTGGGCATATCCCCGGCTCCCCTACCGTATAGCATCATATTTCCCACCGCATCTCCTTTAATAAAAATCGCATTATAAGACTCACGCACTGCGGATAAAGGGTGATTTAAAGGTATAAAAGTGGGGTGTACCCTTGCTTGAATGGCATCCCCTTCTCTTTTGGCAATGGCAAGCAGTTTCAGTGCATAACCCAGTTCTTTTCCATATTCAATGTCTTCTGCGGTAATTGATGTGATACCTTCCCTATAGATAAAGTCAACAGGAACCTTCGCATGAAAAGCAATGGATGCCAGTATGGACAATTTGTACATTGCATCTATCCCTTCCACATCCGCCGTAGGGTCCGGTTCCGCATACCCTAACTTCTGTGCTTCTTTCAAGACCTGGGCATAATCCCGCCCTTCTTCTGACATTTTAGTCAATATATAATTTGTTGTACCATTTATAATACCCATGATTTCATGTATATCGTTTGCCTGCAGCGATTCATTTACCACCTTAATTATGGGAATCCCGCCGGCCACACTGGCTTCATAATAGAGCCCCACCCCGTTTTTCTGAGCGGCCTTTTCAAGCTCCGGCCAATGCTTGGCTATAAGCTCCTTATTTGCCGTAACCACTGTCTTTTTATTTTCCAGTGCCGAAAGAATATACTTTCTTGCCGGCTCAACTCCCCCCATAAACTCCGCTACAATAGAAATATCCGGATTATTTACTATATCTTCAATATCATCCGTTAATAAATAAGGTTGTACCGGTACGCTTCTTTTCTTATGAATATCCCTTACAAGTATCTTTGCTACCTCAATATTTATCTTTTCCCTATGAAAAATTTCCTGCCTTTTTTCTTTAAGAATTTTATAGGCCCCGGAGCCAACATTGCCAAATCCCAAAAATCCGACTTTTACCACATTCATTATTATCCACCACCTTCTTAACAACAAAATAATGGCAAAAGCACTTGCATATCAAGGTTACTCACTATTAATAAGTTACCATATTTCACAATGATTATAACAGATTGGGATGAAATAGCAAAGCATTCCCACTGCAATAGTATGTCCTTAAGTCGGAAAACTTTACATGAATAGTTTTCTTAATGAGATGTAGAATAGTAATGATTACACAAGATAATAAAGAATGGAGGCTTATACATGAGAAAACTCTCTGAAGCAGAAATACTATCACTAACTAATTTGTTGAAAATGGAGCAAGATGGGCTAGCAGTAGCTAAGGCTATGCAGACATTAATCACTGACGATGAACTAAAAAAACAAGCTGAAGCGGGAATACTCGCTACAGAAGCAAGAATTAGAGGATTGCAGCAGTTTATAAGCGAAAACCAAATCGCAAATACTGGGGAGGTATAACTATATGGCATCATTTTTAGGAAATATAGCAAAAAGCAATACCGATATTAATGATGAGGTTATTGCTGCAAATATGATAACTGCGGCAAAAGGAACAGCAACTGCCTATCTCAGCGCAGCAATGGTAAGCTCAACCCCGGAATTAAGGGCTATGTGCACATCAAGTTTAAATCAGATGGTCAGTGCTCATGCCGCATTAACTGATTTAGCGATAAAACGTGGATGGGAAAACCCTTATGCTCCGTCGGAACAGCAATTATCTGAAGTATACAGTAAATTAAAGTCTTCCGAATCACAAAAGAAATAAAGGATATTTTGAATTAAAATATTTAATGAAAGCCCGGAAAGGAATTTATAGCACCCGCTATAAATTCCTTTTATTTAATAAAATGTGTTGTGATATCGATTATTTTCTTGTACAATAATATGGTTAAAATAAAACAAGAATATATTGTATGTTATGAGGTGTTCCCATGATTATAAACGGTATTCCAAAAGATTTAGGATTTAAGATGCCTGCAGAATGGGTAAAGCATTCCAGAACCATTATGGCATGGCCTGTTGTAGAAGCCGAATGGCCCGGCCCAATGGAAGAAATATTAGAAGCATACTCCGACGCGGTAAAAAAAATAGCTTCCTTTGAGCCGATCCTTATGATAGTAAAACCTGAATTGAAAGAGCAACTTAAAAAATACTGTGATATAAATAATATTGACACATTAGAAATAATAAACGATGACTCATGGACCCGGGATAATGGTCCCACCATTGTTGCCAATGATAAGGGTGAGATTGCCGGGATTAACTGGATGTTTAATGCATGGGGCGGTAAATATCCTTATGAAAATGATAACATGGTTGCACCAAAGGCTCTTGATTTTTTGGGCATTCCCCGCTTTGATGCTCCATTAGTCATGGAAGGTGGTTCAATACATGTGGACGGTGAAGGGACTCTCCTGACAACGGAAGAATGTCTTTTAAACAAAAACCGCAACCCGAACCTTACCAGAGAACAAATTGAACTAATCCTTAAGCAATATTTAAATGTAGAAAAAATCATATGGCTAAAAAAAGGGTTATTTGGTGATGATACTGATGGGCATATTGATAATGTCGCATGTTTTGCTAAACCAGGCGTAATCATTCTTCAAACATGCTCAGACCCTGATGATCCTAATTATGAACGTACAAAAGAAAATATTGAAATATTAAGAAACGCTACCGATGCAAAAGGAAGACGTTTTGAAATCATTCAAATTGAACAGCCCCAACCGGTAGATTATAATGGCATTCGTTTGACTCTCAGTTATATTAATTTTTACTTTGTAAACGGCGGTATAATTCTTCCTACTTTTGGAGGCAAAAATGCATCCAGAGATAAGGACGCAGAAAGCATTTTAAAATCAGTGTTCCCGGATAGGAAAATCGTGACGATTAACGGACTGCCGTTGGCCAGAGGCGGAGGTAATATTCACTGTTTAACTCAGCAGGTTCCGGCCGGCCCCCCTGCTAAGGCATTTATATAAGGAGGGATTTTTGTGCGAAAAGTCACTGTTGCTGCAACTCAAATGAGCTGCTCCTGGAACATAAAAGAAAATATTGAAAAAGCTGAAAAATTAGTGCGTGAAGCTGCATCAAAAGGAGCACAAATCATATTGCTCCAGGAGCTTTTTGAAACCCCCTATTTTTGTCAGAAAGAAATATATGAATATTTTCAGTATGCATCGGAAGTTGAAAACAATAAAGCGGTGGCCCATTTTAAAAAGATTGCAAAAGAACTGGGAGTTGTATTACCCATCAGTTTCTTCGAAAGAAGAAATAATGCCCGGTACAATTCCGTTGCAGTAATTGATGCCGATGGCAGTATCCTGGGGGTATACCGAAAAACCCATATCCCGGACGGGCCAGGCTATGAGGAAAAGTTCTACTTTAACCAGGGTGATACGGGCTTTAAGGTATGGAATACACGCTATGGCAAAATTGGTGTGGGCATTTGCTGGGACCAGTGGTACCCTGAAACTGCCCGTTGTCTGGCACTGATGGGTGCTGAGCTGTTATTTTATCCTACCGCTATCGGATCTGAACCCGCCGAAAAAGACGTGGATTCAAAGAATCACTGGCAGATATGCATGCAGGGTCATGCGGCTGCAAATATCATGCCCGTGATTGCCTCCAACCGCATTGGTGTGGAAAGGATAGAAGATTCTGAAATAACCTTCTATGGTTCTTCTTTTATCACAAACCACATTGGAGAAATAATAGCAGAAGCAGACAGGACTTCCGAGTGCGTTTTAACAGCAGAATTTGACCTGGACGAAATCGAAGCATTTAGAACATCATGGGGCATTTTCAGGGACAGAAGGCCGGATATGTACAAGGTCATATTAACAAGCGATGGTGTGATTGATTAATTTTTATAAATTGTGTAAGAATTTACGGTAATAATAATATGACAAAGTGTCCATACTAATTTAACAAAGAAGGCCTTCGAGATACAAATTCTGAAGGCCTTAATATTTTTTATATAGTTGGCACGCCTTGAGGGAATCGAACCCCCGACCTGCTGATTCGAAGTCAGCCACTCTATCCAACTGAGCTAAAGGCGCAAATCTTGCCTGCAGCTTATATATTATAGCAGGGGGCAATTTTTTTGTAAAGTACCAAGTTCTCCCTCCATGCCTCCTTCAACAATCTCTCTCAAAACGGTTTTACGGATCATTCCTTCAATATTTTCTTTTGAACAAGCATAAACTCTTATATAATTTGCTGTCAGCCCTTCATAATAATCCTTCTTATCTTTTACGGGTTGTTCAAACAGTACATCCATATCCCTATTTAAAAACTTTTTATAAAAATTCCTTTCACTACGATTCGATACTTCAATCATTTGTTTGCTTCTTTTTTCCTTTTCTTCTGCCGGAACCTGGTTAGGGTACATTGCAGAAGGCGTACCCTTTCTGGGCGAATACTTGAAAACATGAATTTTGCTAAATCCGATTTCCTCTGCAAATTTTAGAGACTTATCAAATTCTTCTTCCGTTTCTCCCGGAAAACCCACCATGATATCTGTAGTAATAGAAACATCCGGAAAATTCACCCTCAGGCGTTCTACTACTTCCCTGTATTCTTGGGTTGTATACTTCCTATTCATTCTCTTTAATGTCTCATCACATCCGCTTTGTAAAGATATATGATAGTGCGGACAAAGTTTGGGCAGGCGTTTTGCCATATCAACAAATTCCTGCGATATTGTGGTGGGTTCGATAGAACTTAAGCGAATCCTTTCTATTCCATCAATATCATGTACCCTCTGAATAATATCCATTAAATTTGTGTCCTTCAAATCCTTGCCATAGGAAGCAACATGAATCCCTGCAAATACAATTTCCTTGAATCCGTTTTGTGCTAACTGTTTAACCTCTTCTATAATATCTTCGGGCCTTCTGCTCCTGACCGGTCCCCTGGCATAAGGTATGATACAATAGGAGCAAAACTGATTGCATCCTTCCTGAATCTTTAGAAATGCCCGGGTTCTTTCTTTATAAGTATTAACCTTCATATCCTCAAACTCCGTTACTTTCATAATATCCTCTACAGCATTAATCTGCTGGTCCTCTTCTTTCAGTTGCTCAATATACTCCACAATGCGAGACCGATCCTTGGTACCTATAATCAGGTTGACTCCTTCAATTTGGCTTATCTCCTCCGGAGCTGTTTGTGCATAACATCCTACCACGGCAACAAACGAATGCTTATTTTTTTTCTTAGCTCTTCGAATCATTTGCCTTGATTTACGATCACCCAGGTTTGTTACCGTACATGTATTTATAACATAAACATCTGCATATTCATCAAAACTCGTTATTTCATACCCGGAATTTTCAAACAATTCAGCCATTGCTTCCGTCTCATATTGATTTACTTTACAACCTAATGTATAAAACGCTACCTTTTTCATTTTAAGCATCTCACCTTTACCAATTTCATTACATACTTATATACTAAATTACATCAATTATAACGAATAGCAGTTTTTTTTGCCTGTAATAAAAAGATTCTTACATTATATTTTGCACCTTGTAATATTAAAATTCTGTTAAATTATAAATATTATGATTGACTAATAGTAAATAAAAGATTACTATTAGGTTAAAGAGCCTTTCCCAATACATTGAAAACAAGACGATGCATAGGAGGATTTTAATGAGGACTTTTAACATTATGCTACACTCTATCACTGATGTCAAGGATTTTGTAAACATCGTAAATCGATATGATTTCGATGTTGATCTTTCATCAGGTCGGTATGTTGTAGATGCTAAATCCATAATGGGAATATTCAGCTTGGATTTGAGCAAGCCCATAAAAGTGCAAGTGCAT
>JAAYHJ010000073.1 GCA_012735465.1 Clostridiaceae bacterium | reverse complement strand
ATACAACGCAGCGGGTATGTGATATAGCCCGTTGTATCAAAAAGATGGGGATACCTTTAAGTTTAATTATCCTACAACAAATTGACACTATCGATTAAATAAACACGCTTTTGTTTATATTAATATTGAATGTAATATATTATTATAACGCATTCAACGAAATTAAACGAAATTATTTAAAATATTTCATAGGGTCTATAGGCGTGCCGTTTTGTCTCACTTCAAAGTGCAGATGATTTCCGGTGGATAAACCTGTGCTTCCAACCTTCGCAATGGTCTGACCTTTTTTCACTTCATCCCCTGCGCTCACAAGCAATGCACTGTTATGGGCATATACAGTAGATATACCGCCCCCATGGTCAATAATAACACATTTACCATAGCTTCCATTGGTAGCTGCCAGTAATACTTTCCCATCATTTGCAGCCTTTACCTCCGTTCCCGAAGGTGCCCCAATATCAATTCCCGTGTGCATACGAGTCTGTCTTATAATTGGATGAACCCGGTTACCAAAGCCGGAAGTTATATTATAATAACCCGGTACAGGCCATTCAAATACTCCCCCTACATATTTTCTTTTACTTAATTCCTGGAGCCTGCGAATTTCCTTTTCAATTTGCTTTGATGTTTGTTCCAGTTGGTCAAGTGCTTTTTCGTATTCTTTTTCTTCAGAATTTAACCTCTGAAGCATATTGCTTCTGGATACTTGTTGAGCATTTAACACTCTTTTTGTTTCCATAACCCGATTCTTAATTTTTTCTCTTGTTTTCTTTTCCTCTTCTGCTTCTTGCTTAGCCTTTGCAATCCTTTCCTGGTTTTGCTTTAGTTCTTCAAGAAGTTTATTATCATACTGTATAATTTCTTTTACGATTTCAAGTCGGGATATGAAATCAGAAAAACTCGTTGCATTTAATAACACGTCCAAATATGTAATATTTCCATCTTCATACATTGTCCTTGCCCTTAGTTTCAGCATCTCAAACTGCTGCTCGGTCTTCTTTTGGGCTTCTGCCAATTCCTGCTCCTTTTCTTTTATTAGCTGTTCACTTTGTGCAAGCAATCGGTTAATTTGTTCTATTTCCTTCTCTGTTTTGTCAATTTCTTTATCCAGCCGTTCAATTTCGGATAACAAGTCCTTTTTTTGATCCTTAATCGTTCCAAGATTTTTTTGAGTCTGATTTATCTGCTCATTCGTTCGCTTAAGCTTATTCTCCAAATCCTTCAATTCATTTGCATAAGCAGATAATACTGAAGTAATTAAACAAACAATCAATAATACAACCGTCTTCCTCAATTTATACGGCCCCCTCACATACATCACTTCCCCTTACTCCTATTTTTATACATATTTATGTTTCTTTTCTAAACACGCAAATACTTACGTATGGATAACAGGCTCCCCAGGGTTCCAATGCATGCCCCAAAAGATATAAGTATAATCGCCATTCCTTCAAATACTTCCGAAAGCTGCCTTATTTTAAAGAAGCTTATACTATGATGTAATAAATTGACAATATAATCATAAGCATAACATACAACCGCTAACGACAATATCCCGCCTATCAATCCAATTATCATGCCTTCAATAATAAACGGCCAACGTATGAACCAGTCAGTTGCTCCTACATACTTCATAATACTGATCTCTCTTCTTCGTGCAAAAACGGTCAGTTTAATCGTATTGGATATAATAAACACGGCAATGAATGCCAATAAAACCATTACCCAAAAGCTTCCCATTCGCACAAATTCTGTAATTTTCAGTATTTTTTCTATAGTTTCCCTGTGATTATTTACCTTTACAATCCCATTCACTTTTTTAAGCTCTTGTACAACCTGTTCAGCATACTGAACATCACTAAGGTGTATGATAAACGAATTCCTTAACGGATTGAACTGTTCAAAGCCTTCCAATACATATGAATCTTCACCAAGCTGCTTCTTATAATTCTCCAAAGCTTGTTCCTCAGTCTCAAGGATACATTCTTTTACATATTGAATTTTTTTTATCTCAAGCCTAATTCTATCCAACTGCCCATCAGGTACATTTTCATCAACAAAAGCCTTTATCTCCCACTGATCCTTCACCTGATCTCCAATATAATTCAAATTGCTGCTAAAAAGGATAAACATCCCAAAAATTATCAAACAAGCTATCACAATACCTATGGAAGCCAAGGTCATCATCCGGTTTGTCCAAATGCTGGTAAATCCTTCTTTAATATAATACCTAATCGTACTAATTCTCATACTTATACACGCCTTTCTGTTCATCCCGTACAACGACGCCTTTTTCCAGTGCAATTACTCTTTTCTTCATTCCATCCACTATTTCCCTGGCGTGAGTTGCCATTACTACAGTTGTTCCCCTTTTATTGACATCGTTCAAAAGCTTGACAATATCCCATGCCGTTTCCGGGTCAAGATTGCCCGTTGGCTCATCAGCTATAAGAATGGAAGGATTATTGGATAATGCCCTGGCCAATGAAACCCTTTGCTGTTCCCCACCGGATAGCTGATGCGGATAATGCCTTGCCTTGTTGCTCAGCCCAACCATGCTCAGCAAAAATGGAACCTGACGTCGAATTTCTTTCGGTGGGGCTCCAACCACTTTCATTGCAAAAGCAACATTTTCATATACCGTCTTATTAGGCAGCAGTCTGAAATCCTGGAATACAATTCCCATGCTTCTTCGCAGATAAGGAATATCTTTTCTTCGGAGGGATACCACATCAAAATCATTTACTACAATTATTCCCTCGCTGGGCTCTTCTTCCTTCATCAGCAATTTAATCAAGGTAGATTTCCCGGCTCCACTGGCCCCTACGATAAAAACAAATTCACCTTTCTCTATGTAAATATTAACGTCATTAAGAGCTACCGTGCCATTGCTGTAAGTTTTAGATACATGACTCAATAGGATCAAAACAAACACCTCGTAAATATATTTTAGTCCAAAATACATTATTCTACATAATGCATAAAAACTCCTTCATATTTCTGTTTTTTTTTTCAAGCAAATACAACCGCGGATTAAAGTCCACGGCTGTTATAAAAAGTGTCAAATTATATTTTCATGGTATTGGAATCCAGGTATTTCTTAACCATCATGGCAACCTTAAATATGATGGCATGATCAAAGGTTCTTAAGTCCATTCCTGTAATTTTTTGTATCTTGTCCAACCTATATACAAGTGTATTTCTATGAACATATAGCTTTCTTGCTGTTTCACTTACATTTAAGTTGTTCTCAAAAAATTTTTTTATGGTGATCATCGTTTCTTCATCAAGATCATCAATGGACCCTTTTTTAAATACTTCCGCTAAAAATAGTTTACACAGCGTTGTAGGCAATTGATGAACTAACCGGGCAATTCCCAGGGTGTCGTAATTGATTATATGCTTCTCATTTTCAAAAACTTTTCCTACTTCAAGGGCAACCTGTGCTTCTTTGTATGACTTGGCCAAGTCCTTTATGTTATTCACAACACTGCCAATGCCAATATAAACATTTGCTATCCCCTGCCCATTAAGAACCTCCAATATGCTTTCTGCAATAGCTTCAAGGTCACCGGAACTATAATTGCTTTTCATTTCCTTTACAAGTATACAATTATAGTCGTCTATAGTAAAAACAAAATCCTTATTTTTCTCATGAAACAAACTTTGAATAACATCTTGCACGACCATATTATTTTTTTCATAAGTACGCACCAAGAATACGCACCAGTGTACATTTATAGGCAAATGCAGTTCTTTTGCCTTCGCCTCAATATCCCCCGGTAGAATATTATCCAGTACAACATTTTTTATAAAATTTCCTCTATCATATTTTTTGTCATGATATTGTTTGATATTTTCCAAACTCACTGCAAGTATTGCGCAGTATTTCCGGGCAATCTCATCTTCCCCGGCTACAAAAGCTATATATTCCGGCTTATTTTTTCTGCCAACTCCCTTGAATGTGAAATTATTGTAAACAATAAAGTCGCTACCATCGGCAAAAGCATTTATCACGTTTTCCATCTGTTCCTCATTATCCATTTTTCCCGAATACTCTACTACATATCCCTCGCTGTCTAGTACTCCCAATTCCCTACCAATTATATCATGCATCTGATAGATAATATTTTCAAATATCCTGCCGGACATAAACAACACCCCCTATATATCAATATACACCTTATTATACAATAAAAAAAGAAGGAAATATACCTATACGGCACATTCCTTATTTACTAATTTACCAATTCATTTAATCAGTACCTTATTTTCTTCCTGCCGCAATTTTTATTTGTGTTTGATGTTCCTGAGATACCTGGTTGTCTTTATGCCGTGTACTGTTTAAGAAATGCACGTCAAAGTGACCGTTAAATTGGTTATCTTTTATGTTTTCAATATCATGAGGCATATTTGATACCGATGCGGCAATTTTCCTGCCATTGACCTCGACTATGGATGCTCTTGCCTGCCAACTCCATTCATTACCCCAGATTTCATACATAATCGATGCGTCCCTGGCGGTCAAAGGTTCGCAATCGGCATGAAAAGCACCAAAACTTCGAATAACATTATAGGACCTGCCGGTTGCAAAATCGGTTACTTTTGCTTTTGCACCTATCGGGAATAAATATTGAGCCTGCGTCCACCAATCCAGATATTCACCATATTGGGGGCCTGGAGTAGAAGTAACGGGAACATGATGAACAGGTATTTTTAACTTCTGACCGATATATAACACCGATTGAACCGTAAGATTATTTGCCTCCAATATTTCATTTTGGGGTATGCCATATTTGATGCTCAAGTCCCATACATTATCGCCTTTTTGTACAACATGTTCCACATACGTTACATAAGGCTGCGTATTGTTTTCAACTGCCGGGATATAAAGCTTTTGACCAATCATTAAATATTGATTAGGATCAATTTTATTTGCATCCACAATTGCCTGTATACTTGTGTTATATGCAGATGCTATTTTCCATAAAGTATCCCCGCTTTTTACTGTATAAACAATACTATTGCTTTGTGGAGTGGATACAGGAATTTTCAATTTTTGTCCTACTAATATGATTGTACCGGTAAGTGAATTTAACTCTGTAATCTCTTGTATGCTAACTCCGTATTTATTGCTGATCTTCCATAGAGAGTCTCCACTTACAACCGTATATATTACATAGTCATTGCCTGATGCAAAAGCCGGAATAAGGGAATGGACAAACAATAGAGTAGAAACAGCAACTGCTGCCAATCCCTTTACCGCCCTCATCTTCATAAAAAAACCCCCTTAGTTTACATAATATTAATTGTTGGTAAAAATATAAACAGTATCGATGGTGTATATGCCCATGGCACTATACACTATATACTGTTTCATATGATGTATTCTTATTTAAATATATTATACCATACTGAATAAACAATTTAAATAGTCCGGCCCTGTCAGATCATGGATCAATAGTGATTGTTTTTTCTGAAAAAACCTGTTCCCGGTATGTATTTACAACAATTTTACCATTTACAACCTTTTTGCTTTGGTCATCTATAATATATTCTCCTTCAAAAAAATTATCATCGGCCGTTGTATCCCCTAATGTGCCATCATTCCTCAGCAATATCTCACCGGGTTGATTTGCAATGCGGGCAGTCATTTCAGACAGTCCCATTTTAGGAGTAAGCTCAGGATCGTAATTCTCCACCTCCACCTTTATATGCACCTTATCACCTTTTTTAAGCACACCTTCAGCATCATGGGTTACCGATTTAATCTTTATTTCGCCTGAAGGCATTTGAACAGTCGAGGTTGCTACCCTTGTACCAATTATGAGTCCACATCCTGAAAGCAGCATGCTCATCATACCGGAAAATACAATAATCATTACAAATTTTTTGACCATTTACAACCCCCTCACACTTATATCATTTACATATTTATTTTTGACTTTTTTTACTCACTAAAAGTTCCACTAAAAAAGGTTAACATATTTGATAAGAAAATCATGCAGCCGTTCAAATAATAATCCAGCTGCAAACCATGCCGGAGCATAATCAAGGCGTATAAACCCATTAATCTGGTATTTTGTACTTCCCGTATAATCCCATGGGCACAGGCCCACCATCCTTTTAATAGACCAGCCTGCCGCATACTCAACCGCCCATATTATAAGTAACCAGATACACCCCCTTACCAGCCAGGGCATAAAACGTATTGCATTATGAATTGGCTCCAAGAACACTGCTGCTCCATAAATGGGAAACATCCACAAATAGGTTGTACTTCTTAAGCGGACATCCCCTTTTAAAACGGAACCGATACCCGTCCAAATAACTTCCATCGTCCATCCGATAATTCCATAAATTAAAAACCGTATAATCATATATTTAGTTTGCGAGGAATATAAACTGCTTATTCCCCGCAAAAACAATACTACAAACATAAATTTTCATATGTATAAGAACCCTTGAAAACCAACCATAAAACAATTAAAATAAAGTAAATAGTCAGTTCGCAAAATCCTGACTTTAAACAAAACTACGGAGGTATAAAAATGAAAATCACAAAAAGTACAAAATATCTGGTGCAAGCCGCTGCCATTGGTGCAGTTTATGCCGTGTTAACCATCGCACTGGCACCCATTAGCTATGGAATCATGCAAGTTCGAGTATCAGAAGCAATGACAATTCTTCCTTACTTTACACCTGCGGCTATCCCCGGTTTATTTATAGGTTGTCTTATTGCAAACATATATGGTGGTTTAGGCATAATAGATATTGTTTTTGGAAGTCTTGCTACCTTAGTGGCAGCTTTTCTTTCATATAAACTGCGCAAATGGAAATTTCTCGTTCCTATTCCCCCCATCATTATAAATGCCATAGTTGTTGGAATAGTCCTTTACTACGCATTTTTATATGAGCCCCAGTTTAAGTCGCCTCTTATTGTAATTATGGGCTGGGTTGCTTTGGGACAACTTATTTCTTGCTACGGCCTTGGTTATCCGCTAATGGTCATGCTCGAAAAATACAGGCACAAATTTTAAATATTAAACCGGGCATTTACCCGGTTTTGATTTTTCTTTAATTATTTTGGTTTTTTTATTTCCATGTCGACAATTCCCAACTTCATCATATTATCCATTTCTTCTTGATTCAGTTGGTTAAAAGTCTTAAATTTATAGCCCTGTTCTTTTAGAGCAGTAATAATTTCCGGCAGCACTTCTAACATCGCTGTATTTTGTGCTATATCGTGAAAGAGAGCAACCACCAAATCCCTATCCTTACATCCATCCAGTACATTAGATATTAGCTTTTTTTTATTGTTCCTGTATTCTGTCGTATCTCCCGCACAGACATTCCATTCGATATAATGATATCCTTGTTTCTTTACATCTTCTGTTATCAGATACATTATATCCTTGCCTCCGTATGCATAGGAAACCTGGTTTGCTGCACCTCCAGGAAACCTAAAAAAAGGAGGTAGGTCAGTGCCCAGCACCTTTTCTATGCTTTCCCTCGCCTTGCTTAAATCCTCATAAAAGGTATCCAATGTTGAATAAATGCTGTAATCATGGCTGTAGGAGTGGGGTAAAACCGCATTGCCTTCCCTATACGCCCTTGCCACATATCCAGGATATTTATCTACGAAAGAACCAACCACAAAAAAAGTGGCATTTACTCCATGCTCCTTTAAAACATCCAATACTCTCGGAGTAATAGAACTGGGTCCGTCGTCAAACGTTAAAAACATTGTTTTATTATTATTATAGTTGATAACAGAAGGCTGTTTTATATCTTCCAACTGCAAATTATCAACCCGGACATTTTCTTTTTCTATTTCCAATTCCTTTTTTTGCTTTTCCAACATCCTGTTAAGATTTGCAAGTTCATCAGTTTTTAATGCTATCAAGCCTTCAGCTTTAGCCAATTCACTTTCCAGGTTTTTGATTTGCTGTTTTTGCATAGCATTTACATAAAATGCGTTATACACGTTTATCAATAAAACAGATATTATGGTAAAAACGCATAGTGTATTTAGCTGTCTTCTTGAAACGCTTACCTTCAAAAACATCCCTCTCCCATGCCTTGAAAAGTACCTATCCCATGAGGGAGTTAGCCCAACGACCGCACTTATCACCCCACATAGCAACCGTTTTTCCGTTTAAATCCACCTTAATAACTTCACAACTATTGGCACATCCATTGCAATCTATGGTTGTGGGAGTAAAATTATATTCTGCTACATCAAAACCTCTGAAACTTGTTTTCATTCCATACTTTTCAACATGCTCCTTGGCAAGGAGGGCCGCACCAATTGCTCCCATTACATTATAGTATTTAGGTACGATAACTTCATGCCCAATTTCCCGTTCAAAGGCGGCTTTAATTCCCTTATTTGCTGCCACTCCTCCCTGAAATACAAAAGGCGGATGAAGGCTTTTACCCCGACCAAGATTATTAATATAATTGCGAACCAATGCATCACATAACCCTTTAATAATTTCTGCTTTGGAAAAGCCATACTGTTGTTTTGCTATCATATCCGATTCGGCAAACACTGTACAACGCCCGGCAATGCGTACATTTTTCTTTGCTGTAAGCGCAAGGTCCCCAAACTCCTGGATAGGTATTCCCAAGCGCTCGGCCTGGTGGTCAAGAAAAGAACCGGTACCGGCTGCACATACGGTATTCATGGAAAAATCCACTACCATTTTGTCTTTTATAATGATTATTTTAGAGTCTTGTCCTCCAATTTCAAAAATTGTACGTACATCCGGGTGGAAATGCACAGTAGCGGCAGCATGAGCCGTTATCTCATTTTTAATGATGTCCGCACCAATCATAATACCTGCCAGCTGCCTTCCGCTACCGGTGGTCCCTGCTCCCTTAACTTTATAAGGTTTACCTTCCAAAGCCTTTTCCAATGTTTTCAATGATTCTTTTACCGACTCTATGGGCTGCCCGTTAGTTCTTATATATTGTTCAAAGACCACATCCCCGTCTTCATTGATTGCTACCGCATTGGTACTTACTGATCCCACATCAATTCCAATATATATATTCATAATATGCTCCTCACTCCATTTTTACAACTATTATTATAAAAACAAGTTTTTTTACCCGGCAAGCTCATGTTTAACCTGTTTATAGTTCCACTTGCCGTCTTTTTCACTGCCTGATTGTCCGACCTTCAGGTAGGCCTTTTTCTTGCTGCGTATAAGGTCCACAAATGCTTCAATTCTTGTCTGGTTATTTGCCATACCCATCTGCTCATCCAGCGAAAGGGATAATATGGGAAGCTCCAATTCCTTGGAAATGGTTGGAATGATACTTTGTGTAATCAATTCAGGCAAGCAGGCAAAAGGCATGAGATGAATTACTCCGTCAAATCCCCTTTCCTTATAGTCTATCATCCTTCCGATATTTTCCATGTCATGTCCTCCGCAATTCATTTTCACAAATCTCTTTGCTTTTTTAATAGCCTTGTGAGAACTGCTGGAATCCAGGAATCTCGGGCGTATATTGTGATTAACCCAATCAGAAATATATTGAGCGTTTTCCACTTCTATACCCATATTGTTTAAAATCTGCTCTATACCCATATTCACAGAGCTTTCCATGATCACATATATTTCACCGACAATTCCAATTTTTATCTTTTCCTCATCAGGTACTTTTACCTTTGGAACGGATTCGAGCATTTCGTACGCTTTTTTATACGTATTATTAAGGTCTTTATATGTATAACATCTGTCATACATCCTGCATATCTCTTCCCATACTTGATTTACGTCCCCACGCTTTACCTCATAAGCTCTCACCCGCTTAACCTTTTTTCTATTTCATCCATTTGGCAAATCATTTTGTAGCAAAAATGAACATATTTTAATACCTTTCTTAAGGGTACACCGTTTCTCACCATGTCCAACTTTCTGTAAAACTCGCCAAAGCTCTTAAACAGGGAATCAAAAATGATGACTTCCACATCATATCCTAGGCTTTTCAATATTCTCTGATGTACTTCACCATAAAGGCCGGCTCTGCATGGGCCATGACCTCCCGATGAAATGATAACTTCTGCACCTCTTTGAGCAGCTTCTATATATGTTCCCAACATCACCTTAAACGGAAAGCATATAAACTCCGGGCTGTATTTGACTCCCAGGTCAATGGTATTTTGTGTAGGCTTATAAGGCATCACTACCTCATGGCCAAGCAACTCAAGCAGTTTTTTATAGCCCGTCACACATCCCATGTAAGGAAAAGAAATTTTCATGCGATTTCTCCCCTTTTTTCTGAATACTTTTTTCTTTTTATCATATCTACAAAAGCCTCTACTCTGGTAATAAGATGGCTTTCCCCCGTATGTTCATCCACTCTTATAGTCATAAAAGGTTTTTGATAAACATCACTGTCCAATTCAATCATCTTTCCCACAATGGAATCGGGACCGCATCCAAAAGCAGTTACATGAATCAAGCCATCTACATTTCTTTCCTTCATAAATACCCTGGCCGATTGATGTATTTTTTTGGAAAAAGTCCAGTAAATGTTTTTGGATTTTCTTGGCAACTGACGTGACATTTCTTCTTCTTTAAGCATTTCAAAGGTAATTATATTAACGCCCATGGAACGCATCTTAGGAATAATATCCATGCTTACAAAAGGATCGTATATATTATAGACATATCCTAACAGACCAATGGTAATCTCCGAACTGCGTTGGGAAAGGATTTGATTTCGTGTCAACTTATTATCACATATCTGCATTGCCTCTTCAATGGTGAAACCCTCCATAGAGTACTGTCTGAATTGATGCCAGTATTCTGATGCATTTTTCAAAGCTTTTTTTAGCTGCTTTTCACTTACATGCAATATATTACAAAGGGGACGGTAATTTCTCCAATTGCAAGTATCCTCCCGTTTACCCTTTATGTCAATCGTGAGAATTCGTTCTTTGGCTTCTTCTATTGTATATTTTACCAAATCTGGAAGTCCTATGAATTTAGGGCAAAACCACTCGCCCCTGTCTATGCTTACAAAACGTGGAATAAAAACATAATCTACATTTTTTGATAATAAATTAATGACATGCCCATTGAATATTTTAATAGGAACGCATATTTCCGGTACCGTTACTTTTATACCTTTTTCAATCAGTTCCTTTGACGTAACATCCGAAACGACAACATCCATCCCCAGGTTTTCAAAAAAGGATTTCCACAAAGGATAATAGTAATAAAAAATAAGAGCCCTAGGTAAACCTATCCTCACAAAATCATCTCCCATATTTTTAATACAATATTATCACTTTATAAGCGTTTTGTGAATAAGCGTTTTAGCAAAATATGCGTCAATAATGCTAAAAAAGCCAGCCCCGTGACCATTTTCAATCAGGACTAGCTTTTTATAATGAGAATTGATAATTGTAAGCAGGCATATTTTATTCTCAATATCTTATCGCATGAGTATTCCAATGCAATCTATTATATTATGCTTCACCTGCAAGAACAAGAAGTTCATTCCATCTCCTGTCAACTTCTTCCTGGATTTCAGCAATCAAATGTTCATTTCCTTTTTTGAACAAATGTCTGAATCTGCCCTGAGGCTTCAAGTATTCTTCCACAGGAAGCTTTTTCTTTGGCTTGTAGTTAATCACATATTTACCGTCAATAACTTCATACAAAGGCCAGAAGCATGTTTCAACTGCAAGCTTACATATTTCCATCAGCTTAGGTGTATCATATCTCCAACCTCTGGGGCATGGGGCCAATACATTAAGGAAACAAGGTCCGTCGGTGTAAAGGGCCTTTTGTGCCTTTTCATGTAAATCCTTAAAATTACCAAAGGGAGCTGTTTGTGCTACATAGGGAAGGTGATGATTTGCCATTATCATGGTCAAATCTTTTCTCGGCTGCTTCTTACCGGGTATTACGGAACCGACAGGAGAAGTGGTCGTGTCGGCATATCTGGGTGTAGCCGAAGAACGCTGAATACCCGTATTCATATATGCTCCATTGTCATAGCACACATATACCATGTTATGTCCTCTTTCCATTGCTCCTGACAAAGCCTGAAGACCTATATCATAGGTACCTCCGTCTCCACCAAAGGCAATGAATTTCGTATCACCTTCCGGTAATTTACCTTTTCTCTTCAATGCTACATAAGCCGCTTCAGCACCGGCAATGGTAGCAGCTGCATTTTCAAAGGCACTGTGTATGAATGAATCCTTCCAGGCAGTATAAGGATAAAGGAATGTTGATACTTCCAAGCAACCTGTTGCAGCACCAATAACAGCATGATCTTCCGGCTTCAATGCTCTCAGAATTGTTCTTACTACAACCGGGGCTCCACAACCGGCACACATCCTATGACCACCGGTGAACCTTTCCGGCTTCTTTGCTTCTACTTTAAGATTATAAGCCATTGCTGCACCTCCTATTCTCTTACTCCGATATAGTTATAAACAGATTTAACTTCACCGGTCTTCACTATATCAAGCAAGGTATTATATATAGCTTCAATATCATCCGTCTTGACGTCTCTTCCGCCTAATCCATAGATATAATTAATAACTTTTATTCCGTCAGCTCTGCCATACAATGCGCTGGTTACATCAGTAAACAGGGGACCTCCGGCAGCATTAAAGCTGTCTGCTTTATCCATAACTGCTACTGCCTTGCATTTTGACAATGCTGCAACAATTTCCTCCACCGGGAAAGGTCTGTATACACGGATTTTCACCAATCCGGCCTTTACTCCCTTTTCTCTTAATCTATCCACGACATATTTTGCAGTACCTGCCGTGGAATTGATTACAACAACGGCAATTTCAGCATCTTCCATCTTGTATTCTTCAAATAAACCATATTTTCTGCCCGTCAGTTTATAAAATTCTTCGGCAACTTCAAGTATAACCTTTTTTGCATTGCGCATTGCCTCTGCTTGCTGCCTCTTATGTTCAAAATAGTGGTTCTGCAAATCCAAAGCACCCATTGATACGGGGTTGAACCGATCATTCAAATGATATTGTGGCTTGTACTCACCTACAAATTCTTTCACCTTATCATCTTCGATTAAATCTATGTTTTCAACCGCATGGCTGGTGATAAAACCATCATAGCAGCTCATTACAGGTAGCATTACATCCGGATGTTCTCCGATTCTGATAGCCTGAATCAAATTATCATAGGCTTCCTGGTTTGTTTCACCATAGATTTGAATCCAACCGGAATCCCTGGCTCCCATACTATCACTATGGTCATTGTGAATGTTGATAGGACCGGAAAGTGCCCTGTTTACAACGGCCAGCATTACAGGCAACCTTAAGGATGCTGCTATATAAAGCATTTCCCACATCAGTGCAAGCCCGTTTGCTGATGTAGCTGTCACTGTCCTTGCTCCGGCAGCCTGGGCACCGATACATGCGCTCATTGCACTATGTTCGGATTCAACCGGTACAAATTCCGTATCCACTTTGCCATCTGCAACAAAGGATGAAAAATATTGGGGTACTTCAGTAGATGGTGTAATTGGGAAAGCTGCAACAACATCCGGATTAATCTGTCTCATAGCAACTGCTACAGCTTCGTTACCGCTTAATCTATCTCTAATTGCCATTCTTTCGTCCCTCCCTTTACTCTTCTTCTACATAATCAATTGATTTAAATGGGCAAACTTCTGCACAGACTCCACAACCTTTGCAATGATCATAATCAATGCCGAGCATTTTCCCATCTTCATCAACAATAATTGAACTATCGGGGCATACAGGGAAGCAAAGCAAACATTGCTTACACTTTTCCTGATTCCAAACCGGTCTCATGGAACGCCAATCCCCGGTTAAAAAGTCTTCAGCATTACCTGGATCAATTATGATTCCTCCGGGAGTAGTTTCTTTCCATGTGGTTTCAGAAGTGATTACCTTTTTTCTTTCAACTTTTACTTTACTCATAGACCTTTCACCTCCATAAGTGCTCTCTTGAGAGCCTGCATGTTTCCTTCAATTACCTGTGGTTTTGAAGCAAACTTATGTGCAAACGATTCTTCCATATCTTTTATGAACTCTTCTTCGTCCATAATTCCGCTTACCTTTACAACAGCCGCAAGCATTGGTGTGTTTGGAAAATATCTCTTTAGGCAATCAATTGATATGGTTCTTGCATCTATTGTACATACTTTACCTTTGTAGCCCTTTAGCTTCTTTCTAATTTCTTCCGGTTCTTTTGCGGTATTAATAATAATAGCACCATCTTCTTTGAGCCCTGCGGTTACATCCACAGAATTGAGCAGGGTTTCATCAACCACAACAACATAATCCGGTTCGTAAATATTGCTATGCACTGTAATTTTTTCATCGCTAATCCTGTTATACGCAGTTATAGGAGCTCCCATTCTTTCAGGACCATATTCCGGAAAACCCTGGATATACTTACCCGTATTGAATGCAGCATCTGCCAGCAACAAAGAAGCCGTTTTGGCTCCCTGACCGCCACGGCCATGCCATCTTATTTCAACAACTTTTGACATAGAGTATCCCTCCTCTAAATTAATTAATAAAGTATGTATTAAACATATGGTAAACATAACCTATATGTAGGATTCACAGGCAAAAAAAATTATAAAAACTGTATACAGTATACATAGAAAGTTACATACCTACACATACTAAATAGTTTACACCATTACCTCTCACCTAGTATATCAATTTGATATTTTATTGTCAAGGATGATTTTAAATATGATTTACCAAAGGTTTTGAACAGCTTTAATTGATTTTTGTATACAAAAAAGCCCGGGAAAACCACCGGGCCCTCATAAAGATTACATAATAAGTACCACTGTTACATTAAGCGCTATACCTTATAAACCATCTGTAGTATTAAAAGGAGTGCAATCCCCGGCACCCCTAAAACACCAACTGTAATGGCTGTTAAAGGATTTACACCTATATGTATCCCGATAAATCCTCCAAAAAAGTTGATTATAATAAGTGTAATCCCTCCCAGAATACTATTATAAACCAGTTTGACTACAACCTTAAGTGGGACAAGCAGAAACCATCCGATCAGGTATAGGAGAATTAATCCAAACACATAGGCAAATATAGCATTATATTCTATAGAGAGCATATCAATCACTCCTGAGAAGTATTAAGATAAGCAGTCGGGACATTTTATTATCATTAAGATGGGCTTTATCCATTCATTTCTACTTTCGTATTTCTATTCCATATATGTATATTCTCGCATTCATCCATACGTATATTTTTCTCTTTTGCCTTTCTTATTAAGTACTGATACTTTGTTTCGGCAGCTTTCATCTGATAAATATAATAATCCACCAGGTCTTTATCCGCAACAAATTCAAAATTAGCACTTGCAATCTCCAAATCTCTTTTTGCCTGCCTTAAGTTTTTCAATAAGTCTTGCTTTTCTTTGATGTTTTTTTCAATAGTCCTGGATACTTTTTTGCCAGCAACCAAATGGTTTCTAAGGTCCTGCCACATGTTAAACCCTCTTGATGTTTTTACCTCCACCGGTGTATGTCTGTTCATGATATCCCTCCCATTTATCCAGTATCCCAGTAAAGTATTAAGTTAGTATTTATTTATAGTAATTATAGTCAAGTACATGAAATTTTATTCTTTACTGCTAAAATTTAACTTATACTAGCTAAAAGATTAAATTTCAGCATAATGTATATGCACTTCTTTGGATGCTGCTGAATATAATACTGGTGATATTCATTGGGAGGGATTAATGTTGTATTATTATGAAACTATTACTCAAGAAAGAAGCGTACGTTTTTGCCCGGTAATCAGGAAAAACGTAACAATTGATATTAACGAAAAAAGCAGTTTTGGCTCTACAATAACCCATATAAAATGTTGTAATGAAAATCAATGTTCAAAATTATTTGGCAAATGCAAAAACAAAGTAATACAGGGTTTGTATTTTTAGTTTTAATATCCCTATTCACTTGCTTTAAAATTATAAAGGGGCTTTATAATATCGATTACTTCAACGGTATCCTGGATATTGTTGATAATTTCATCCATGGGCTTGTAAGCAAGAGGACATTCATCCAGTGTTGACCTGCTAACAGTTGTAGTATATATTCCTTCCATCGTTTTTTTAAATTCTTCAAGACTGATGGTTTCTTTAGCCTTTCTCCTACTCATCAGTCTTCCTGCCCCGTGAGGTGCAGAGTAATTCCAGTCTTTATTGCCTTTGCCAATGCAAATAAGACTTCCATCCCTCATGTTTATAGGTATTAATACCCTCTCTCCCTTTCGGGCAGAAATAGCACCTTTTCTTAAAATCATGCTGTCTAAATCAATATAATTGTGTATCGTTGTAAACTTTTCTTCCATTTCAAGGCCCATCCTGCTTATAATCTCATCAACAATGGCTTTACGGTTATATACGGCATACTGTTGTACTATTTTCATGTCATGCAGGTAATTGTTATAACTTTCCCCCTGTACATAAGCCAATTGTTTGCTGACTTTACCCGTAAGCTTCCTATAAGCCAGTTCCTGGTAGTACTCTGCAACTTGCTTTCCCAGATGTCTACTGCCGGAATGGACAACCAGGTATAATGTTCCTTCATTGTCCCTGTTAACTTCTATAAAGTGATTTCCGCCTCCCAAGGTACCTATACTCAATCTTGCCCTTTCAAGGTCTACGTGTTTTTTGCATACCAAACTATCAAAATCTATATTGTCTGCGTACCTGTGCTGTTTTTTCCTGATATCAAACCCTGAAGGAATATGGTTATATATTACTTTATCCAGTTTTTCAAAATCAATTTCCTTCTGCTTTAGTTTTATGGTCTCCATACCGCAACCTATATCCACACCAACCAGATTAGGCACAATCTTATCAGATATTGTCATAGTTGTGCCAATGGTACACCCAGCACCGGCATGAGCATCGGGCATAATCCTGATAGTACTGTCCTTCACGAACTCCTGATTGCATAATTCAATGATTTGAGCCATTGCTTCATTTTCCAAAATATCGGTGAATACTTTAGCGGTATTGTATTTTCCTTCAATTTTAATCATATTTCCACCCTTATTCAATGTACTCATTCTATTTAAATCTAATAAAAAACATGGTCTATAGGGATTTTACCTAAATAAACCATGTTTACTGTAAGAGCTTTACTTATTCTAAAATAGTTTAATCTATTTCCCTACGTCCTTCCATTGCTTTTGTAATGGTAACTTCGTCCGCATATTCCAAATCACCGCCAACAGGGATTCCATGGGCAATTCTTGTTACCTTGACTCCCAGCGGTTTTAGGAGCTTTGACAAATACATAGCCGTTGCTTCCCCTTCAATAGTAGGGTTTGTTGCCATGATTACCTCATTAATATTTCCATCTTTTATTCTGCTTAAAAGTTCCTTTATTTTTATATCTTCAGGCCCTATACCCTCCATAGGGGAAATTGCCCCATGAAGTACATGGTACATACCATTATATTCCCTTGTCTTTTCCAATGCTATCACGTCCCTGGGGTCTTCCACCACACAAATGGTTCCGGCATCCCTCTTAGGATCGCTGCAAATTGCACAGGGGCTGATATCGGTAAGATTTTGACAAATGGGGCAATACGTCATCTTTTTTTTGGCCGTATTAATTGCATCTATTAAATTATCCGTTGCAGACGGCGAAAGGTTTAATACATAAAATGCAAGGCGCTGAGCAGTTTTATGTCCAATACCAGGCATTTTTTGAAACTCTTCTATTAAACGCGCCAAGGGTGCAACATAATAGCTCATCGAACCACCCCTTCTTGTTAAAATAGTCCTGGTATGTTAAACCCTCCTGTTAGCTTACCCATTTCTGAAGTCACCATCTCATCCGCTTTCCTTATTGCTTCATTCACAGCAGCCAGGATCAGGTCTTGTAGCATTTCAATATCGTCCGGGTCCACTACTTCAGGATTTATCTTTATTTCTTTAATCTCTTTTTTCCCGCTTGCAATTACCGTGACAGCCCCACCACCTACTGAAGCCTCGACAGTTCTCTGCTCCAATTCTTCCTGGAGCTTTGCAACTTCCTTTTGTAGTTTTTGAGCCTGTTTAATCATGCTGTTTATATTTCCTCCCATTCCCGGGAATCCACCTCTTGCCATTTTTCATACCTCCCAAATAAATATTATTCATCATATATCTGCATCTTATCACCCAACTGATCTTTCAGCTGTATGAGCTGTTCCAGTTTGTCATCATGATTTTCGTCCTGTGCCTGTACCAATTCCTTTTCCAGAAAACACTTTATTTTAACCGGAATACCGGCTACCTTATGCACCACCTGTTCCAGCGTTTCCATATTATCACTTCTTGAAGATACCCAAAGCTTACTTGTTGCCGACGTATCTTTAAATACGATACCTAATACATTTTCTATCGGCACAACACGCACATCAAGCAAATTTGCATATAAAATTGGTTTACCCATTTTTTTTATTTCTTCCATTATCTCTGCCCATGAATCTATTGCCTTTTTAACCCCCTCATCCGGTGGAGCAAGCCTTTTATTTACGTTTACAGCTCTCTTTTCAGATATACTGTTTTTTTTGCCTGGTTGCAATTCAATATTATCAGGCATTTTCTTTGCCGTTTCAACTTTTATAGTTCCTGCTGACAATCTATTTTCCAAATCAGCAATCCGATTCAACAGCGATTCTACAGACATATCAAGATTCGGACGGCAGAGTTTAATCAAAGCAACTTCAAGCAATATTCGGGGCGTGGAAGACCACTTTACCGACGCAGAAACTTCCGTAAGAGTCTCGATACAGTATACTATCTTCTCCTGGGTGTAACCATTACTTTGTTTCTTAAGCCTGGAAATGGTCTCCTTAGGCGCATCCAAAATATGCTCAGGATTTTTTAAGACTTTACACAACAGCAGATTGCGAAAATGTTCTATAAGTCCTTCTAAAAACTGAAGAATATCCTTCCCATCCATTATTAGTTTATCAATTATTTCTATAACAGCATTGGAGTCTTGTTCAAAAACACTCTGAGCTGTATCAAATAATATCTCATTATCTACAACTCCCAGTATGGACGCAATATCTTCATACCTTATGGTACCCTTCCCAAAAGACATGCACTGATCCAAGATACTTAAAGCATCGCGCATGGAGCCATCAGCAACCCTGGCTATAAGCTTAAGCCCTTCCTCTTCCACCTTTATTTCATCCTGAACAGCAATTTGTTTTAAACGTTCTACAATATCCTCCGAGGTTATACGCTTAAAATCAAATCGTTGACAACGGGAAAGAATGGTGGCAGGAATTTTATGGGACTCCGTTGTTGCCAGAATAAACATCACATGAGCAGGAGGTTCTTCCAGGGTTTTTAATAGAGCATTAAACGCACCCGTTGAAAGCATATGAACTTCGTCAATAATATATACCTTGCGCCTTGTTCTTGCAGGAGAATAAACCACTTCATCCCTTATTTCGCGAACATTATCCACACCGTTGTTAGATGCTGCATCTATTTCGACCACATCTAAAATGCTCCCGTCCATAATACCCCTGCATATATCGCATTTATTACACGGGTTTCCATTATTGCTATGGGGACAATTAACTGCCCTGCTTAGTATTTTAGCAACGGACGTCTTACCTGTGCCTCGTGTGCCGCAGAATAAGTATGCATGAGCTGTTTTTTGTGCTATAACTTGGTTCTTCAAGGTTTGCGTAATATGTTCCTGCCCAACAACATCTTCAAACACTTGAGGTCTCCATTTCCTATATAGGGCCTGATATAGCATGCGTACACCTTCTTCATTTATAATTGCTTACGCACCAAAAACCAAACAAAAAAACTTACCTTTAATTAATATGTTGGTAAACTTAATCTTGTTTATTCTGAGATTTAATACTGCTTGTTTTTATAATACCATAAAGGCCTAAAAATAAAAATAAGGAACATGAAGTATCTAAACTTTTGTTCCCACACTATTCTTAAAATAATATTAATGGCCGTACACCCTTTTTCGAATTATCCTTACATGCGTTACTTCTGCAGTTAGCTCTGACCGGGCAGCCTCACGGCACACGAAAGAGTCCGCTTATCGCTGCTTCGTTCCCGACCTGACGAGGTTCACGGATTTTCGTTGCGTAAGACCCGATCTTCATCACCACTTACAAAAGCCAGACCACACAAGAATAACCCTCGAAAGGGAATTCGCCCTTGCTATAGCGGGTTGCAAGTACAGGGCACCGCTACCTCCCCGGCTAGTACGACCAATATTTATTTCACTGCAGATAAAGTGTACATATCATAGCATTCCCACTATTGAATCTGCTATGCATTACACCTTACTGAATGAAATGTTAGCAAGTATTAACGAATAAAATGTCACGAAACTTATTATAATATATTACCCAAAATAATTCAACTACTAATTTTTTGCAAGCTTATTGTGCAACATGGGAATGGTACAAAAAACGATGGCAGTCATCAACCGATTTACCTGTTAATAAATGGAAGATAATGAAACTTTTCTTTTACCGGAACGATCCTACCTTTATAAGCTACCTTATAATCATGATAAAGATTATCAATACAACTGTCGCAGTATTCACCGGATTGTATGGATTGGCCACATTTCTTGCAGAGAAGAAAGGTATTATCTTTTTCAACTATCTGAAGACGACATTCCCTTAAATACCTTTTTATTCTTCTTACTGATATATCAAGATTTAACGCGACCTCAAGAATATTTGAATTAGGATATTGCTCAAGATATTCCCTAATCCTTTCAAATACTTCATCATCTTGTTTTTTACAATAAGGGCAAATATCAAACATTCCATTAGAGGTAAACAGTGTCCCGCATATTTTGCAGTTCTCTAAGTGTAACATTTTGCCCCCCTCCAATCTATCCCAGACTAATATATACTTGCCTATTATAATTTTAATAGTGTTGGAGCAAATAGTAAATGAATGGTATTGCTCAATTATGAAAGGCTTTATGCCTAGTTAAATAATAGGACTTATGTACCATTTCCTATAATAGGCATAATCATAAGAATAATAATTGGGTAAATGGCATAGTCCCTTTTAGTTTTATTGCCGGTATGTTATGATGGAATTATGATTTTATACTAAAGGAGAAGATTACATGCCTTGGTGTCCAAATTGCGGAATAGAATATACCGATAATTATAAAGAATGTCCCAGGTGTCATATGGATTTAACAAATGAGCCATGGGAAACAGACATTGAGCTTGAAAAGGCTTATGAAGAAGCTAACCGGAACAGAAAAAGAATTATCAGATTTGCAAGCCTGACCATTGCGCTAATATTTACCATTTTTGTTTTATTTAATATTGCACTTTTTTTAAATATCCTTCAATTGATTTTTTATCAAAATCATGGGAACTGGCTTCAAATAAAGAAATAAAAAACTTGCAAAAAACAGTTGTCAGCATCAAGAACCCCACCCATGAAGGAACGGGTTTCAATGTTTCCCCAGATGGCTTAATTATTACAAATTACCATGTGGTTAAAGATGCTCCCAGCGTTACAATAACCTTTTATGACGGTAAAATGTTCAGTGCAAAAGAATGGACCCCTTTACCGGAAATAGACATTGCGCTTATTAAAATAAACGGTAAGGATCTTCCCACTATACAGCTTGAGGAGGATGGGCTTGTATCTGCCGGGGATACCGTTACCATCATTGGGAATCCTTTAGGATTTCAGCGAGTAATAACAAGAGGTAAAATAACTTCATTATCTTCAGTGGAAGAAATTGATTCTCCTGTATTAACCATCGAAGGTACTATATACCAAGGGAGCAGCGGTAGTCCGGTAACAAATGAAAATAATAAGGTGATTGGGGTGATTTTTGCCACTTTAAGAAATGATGACATTGAAAATAAAGATAATATCATAGGTCTGGCAATTCCTGCATCTCAAATTGTTAAACATATTAAAAAGGTACTAGAAAATTCTAGTACCTAAAGAATAAGGATTTACATACTTAACGTGCCGTTTTAGCTATTGTTTTTAGCTATTGTAATGATATATCCATCATAACCATTGCCAGAAATACTATACTTTATTTCATCTCCAAATTCTTTTATGAATACTTCCTCCGGCAAGGGCACTTTGCTGTAAAAAATATCGTATTCTTTAAATTGAACATGTTCTTTTTCCTTAATAAACTCAAGATATTCTTCCAGGCACCAATTATTCTTATACATTATTTCCGAGTGAGGCATCCCTACATATCTCAAATGCCAAGGCTCATAAATAATACCGGTTAAATCTTTTTTATCAGGTAAATACCGGATTATAAACCCATATTTCCATGAATTTTCTTGCAACCATTTACCCTGGGCAGTTTGTCCAAATTCTTCTACCAAGGGATCGGCTTCCTGCAAAAAACTAGAAATTGTTAAGTCGATGGCAAGCCCTGCCTGATGCTCGCTTGTACCCGGCGGTGCCACTACTTCTGCAGCTTTTTTTTCAGCGTTTTGTTCCCCGTACTTTTGTTTAAGTTTATTAACTTCATTTTTATATAGGGTATCCTGAAGGTCATAGGATCTGTAACCGCTAATCACGACCAAATCATCATACCCAGCATTTTTTGCTGAAATAAACATATTTGTCAGTGCTTCATATACGCTTTTTTTTATTTGTAACCCTGGTATTGAACACTTGATTGTTTCTGACGAATCGTTATCTGGTATTTCAATAAGGTCTTCCGGAACATAGGATGGTTCAAGGCTTGTCCACTTATTTACAAGAATTAAGTCTCCTGAAATTAGTTCTGCTTTTTTCTCCCTGATAGTTTTTCTTATCTCCTCTAATTCATTAGTTAGCGTATTTTCTTTTTTTTCATCACTTAAGCACTTAATCAAATATATAATTTTCTGGACCGCATCCTTATTGTCATCATTATCATTCATAGTAAACTTATTTTTATCGGACGCAGTTATTATTTCCATAGGAGAATTTGTTTCTATTTCAATATCTTTTTTATCTTGTAAATCTTGAGTTTTTTTATCCATCGTTGAATAATAATTGCCCGCACCTGTTGACCAATTTATGATAAACATTAGAAAAATTAAAAAAATACAAAAGAATATTCTCTCACCTTTTGTTTGAATCAAACTAACAAACCCCCATCTTATACATTTGACTACATATATTAATTACTTCTTCTTATTCTTCACATAAAATTTTATCATTTTTTATCGTTATGTAAAAGTTTAAAAAATAATTAATTTTGTATGATTGTAGACAATTAAACCCTAAAAACAATAAAAACCTTACCACAAATAGATTATATTGTGATAAGGTTTCATAATTAAAATACTTCTTTTCTTGAAAACTGCATTCAGATAACGAATGTGATATATATGATTAAACAACAGAATTATTCACACCACTGCACATTACGAGCACATATCAAACATACGGAAACATGAAAGCACTCTATTGTAGCATCTCCAATTTATCCAAATATTCTATAAATTTTTTTTTCAACTTTGTATGCTTCAAATATTGCTGTTCATCTATTATGCCTTCTTTTTTCATAGAGTTTAAAATATTGATTAAGATTATACATAATTCTTTTAGTTGCTGCTCCGAATTATTATTTTCTTTCATGTGAGTCCTCCTTATGATGCGCTCTTCTGATAAAATTGAACTATTTTCTGTAAACAAATGAATACATAAAAATTTCTTTGATATTTTTTATTATTCTATATAAATTATAAAAATCCTTCTGAAAAATTGAATTTTTTGACTTTTTATGTTCCCTTAACGTTTTTTTGTAATTTATATATTTATACATTTATATGATATTTTTTTTAAATTATACCCTTATAAGAAATGTTTAACACAAGAAATCAAAGCCGTACAATTGAGAAGCCGTATATCACATCTTGACATAATATAAAAAACATGCAGTTTTGCTCTATTAATACTAAGCATAATATCTACCCTAACACAAATACTATTCTTGAAAGCATTTAATCATTTCAAATTGAAAGGATGATTGCTTTGTATAATTTATATAATGAAAATGGAGTTATAATTATGCCAAACGTCATTGGACAAGGAAGCAATCCTAAAGTCATATATAAAGGACTCTTATATCAATCAGGAGCAGATGAGGTATACATGCACGTTGGATATGGGAATAACTGGGATAATGTGATGGACATAAAAATGAAAAGGACTGAGAATGGTTTTGAAGGCACATTACCAATGCTCAAATGTGATAATATAAAGATTGCCTTTAAGGACAGCGCTGACAATTGGGATAATAATGCCGGTAGGGACTATTCCTTTGAGGTACAAGAAAGATAATTAATTTTTATGTGCAATAAAGGTTTAGGCTTTTATGCCTAAACCTTTTTTAACTGGCGGAGAGAGTGAGATTCGAACTCACGGACCTTCTTTTCAGAAGGTCACTCGATTTCGAGTCGAGCGCAATCGACCAAACTCTGCCATCTCTCCAAATCAATATTTATTAATATTTATTAATTTTTCATTCTAAGCTCTTTAAAGAATTGTTTTAATATCATTGAACATTCTTCCTGAAGTACATCATATATAACTTCTACTTTGTGATTAAATTTGTCGACATTAAACAAATTCACTACTGAACCTCCCGCACCAGCCTTTGGGTCAGTAGCGCCAATTACCAGTCTTCTAATCCTTGCCTGAATAATTGCTCCTGCACACATTGGACATGGCTCAAGTGTAACATATAAGTCACAATCGGTTAATCTCCATGATCCTAGTTTCTTACAGGCCTTTTGAATAGCCAATATTTCCGCATGAGCTGTAGCATCATGTTTTTTTTCTCTTAAATTATGTGCACGGGCTATAATCCTGTCATCCTTTACAATTACAGCACCTATGGGCACTTCGTCTTTTTTATATGCCTTTTTTGCCTCTGCCAATGCGTATAACATATAGTCTTTGTCAGTTTTCATAATACAATCTTCAACTACTCATTGCATGATAAAAAAGATATAAAAATGGTACGCCCGAGAGGAGTCGAACCTCCGGCACGCAGTTTAGGAAACTGCTGCTCTATCCTACTGAGCTACGGGCGCGCGTTATGACAAAATACATTTTAACTCCAAAATACCCATTTGTCAACCCTGAAAATAAAAAAGGATAGTGTCAATTTGTTGTAGGATAATTAAACTTAAAGGTATCCCCATCTTTTTGATACAACGGGCTATATCACATACCCGCTGCGTTGTATGCCCTTTAAAATTGTTGATATTGGAGTTTT
>JAAYHJ010000072.1 GCA_012735465.1 Clostridiaceae bacterium | reverse complement strand
TTACAATAGTATTCACAAGAGATCCTCCTTTTCAAAGGTTTTTGATGGTGATTCTATTGTATCAAAAAGTGAGGATCTCTTGTTTTTTTATCCTTAAAATGTCCTACAATTATTTTACACTATGTTTCTGTAAAAAAATTTTTCAATAAATTTTTAAAAAATTCAATAAAATTACCTGTTAATTGGCCCCTGTTTTGTAATAATAGCAAAAAAACATAGTATTTTGCAGTATAACTGAATAAATATAGTATTTGTATTTTGTATAATATCATTGTTAAAATTTTAATTAGTTTGTATTTTGTATACAATAGTTGTATAATGTTCTTATGTGATATATAGATAAAAAAAGAGGTGAGGCTATTTTGAAGATTTTAACGTTCAAGGGTGGTATTCATCCTAAGTATAATAAACATTTAACAGAAAAAATACCGATTACCGATTTGAAAGCGCCGGAAAAATTGATATTCCCCTTGCAGCAGCATATTGGTGCGCCTTGTGAACCATTGGTTGCCGTGGGAGATGAAGTAAAGTTGGGGCAAAAGATTGCAGATTCAAAAGCATATGTAAGTGCGCCTATTCATGCCAGCGTGTCGGGAAAGGTAGTTGCAATTGAACCATATCTCGCTCCAAATGGAACCAAGGTAATGTCCATTATTGTACAAAATGATGGCCAGGATACCGTACACGAAAGTGTGGTTCCAAAGGGGGATATTGCCTCTCTTACACCCCAAAAGATTATCGAAATTGTGAGGGAAGCAGGTATTGTAGGCATGGGCGGTGCCGGATTCCCAACCCATGTAAAGCTATCTCCACCACCGGATAAAAAAATTGAATATGTGATTGTAAACGGTGCGGAATGTGAGCCCTATTTGACCTCAGACCATAGGGTTATGTTGGAGTCACCCGAAGAGATTATTTATGGATTAAAAGCCATGATGAAGGTTTTTGGATTGAATAAAGGATATATAGGCATTGAGGACAATAAGATGGATGCCATCCAAAAACTTAAGGAGTATGCAGATAAAGAAAAGGGAATTGAAATTGTAGTGTTAAAGACCAAATATCCACAGGGTGCGGAAAAACAGCTTATAAAGGTAATTACCGGGCGGGAAGTGCCATCGGGAGGGTTGCCTGCCGATGTAGGTGCAATTGTTAACAATGTAGATACTTGTGTTTCTATTGCACGTGCAATTAAAACTGGAATGCCTTTGATAAGGCGAATTGTGACGGTGTCCGGTTCTGCTGTCCGTAATCCTGCAAATTACGCTGTACGAATTGGTACTCCTTTTAAGGTATTATTTGAACAGTCGGGGGGTTTTGTAGAAGAACCTGCTAAAATTGTGATGGGTGGACCGATGATGGGAATAGCCCAGTTTTCTCTGGATGTACCTGTTGTTAAAGGCACATCGGGACTGCTTGCATTTACCGCTAAAGAGGTGGAATTACAGCCGGAAAAGCCGTGCATACGCTGCGGGAAATGTGTGGAAGCATGTCCTATGAATTTGCTCCCTGTTTATATGAGCGCTTATGCCGGCAATAAGGATTTGGAAAAAGCAGAGGCCTATAATTGCGCAGATTGCGTTGAATGTGGTAGCTGTTCATATGTTTGTCCGTCCAAGAGGCATCTGGTACAATATATACGGGAGGCTAAACAATTAATTCTTGCACAAAGGAAAGCAAAATAGTTAAGGCAATTTACTGCTAAAAAAAGGGGAAAAAGTGGGGGTTTGCAAATGATTAACAATAGATTAGTTGTTTCTTCATCTCCTCATGTGAGGTCGGATGAAACGATAAGCAGCATTATGTTTGATGTTGTACTTGCGCTTTGCCCTGCTCTGATTGCAGGAGCATATTACTTTGGGATAAGGGCGTTGCTGGTGACAGCCGTATCGGTAATAAGCTGTGTAGCAGCAGAATATATATGGCAAAAGCTTACAAAAAGGTCGGTTACGATAAATGACTGGAGTGCCGTGGTAACGGGTATACTTCTTGCTTTTAATCTTCCTGTTACAATACCATTATGGATGCCTGTGATAGGTGGCTTTTTTGCGATTATCGTTGTAAAGCAGTTCTTTGGCGGACTGGGCCAAAATTTTATGAATCCGGCATTGGCCGCAAGAGCTTTTATGCTGGCATCATGGCCGGTTGACATGACCAGGTGGGTGGAACCTTTTACTAAGCTTCCCCTTGGTAACACTGCGGATGTTGTAAGCACTGCTACTCCCCTGGCCATTATAAAGGGAACGGAAGCAGTAGGCCAGGTTTCTGTCAGCTATCTGGATCTTTTTATGGGAAATATTGGAGGTTGTATTGGTGAGACATCGGTTATAATGCTGCTTCTTGGCGGCTTATATTTAATATATAAAAAGGTAATAAGTTGGAGAATTCCTGTTACGTTTATTGCGACGGTAGCGGTATTTACCTTTGTATTTGGTAAAGACGGATTGTTTACAGGAGATCCCCTTTATCATATACTTTCGGGCGGCTTAATACTGGGTGCTTTTTTTATGGCAACCGATTATGCATCTTCTCCTGTTACACCTAAAGGACAAATTATCATGGGTATTGGTTGCGGATTAATTACTTCCATTATTCGCTTGTATGGAGGGTATCCGGAAGGTGTTTCCTATTCCATCCTTATAATGAACGTTGCAACACCGCTTATTGACCGCTATACGGCACCTGTAAAGTTTGGGGAGGTGAAGTCCCGTGCGTAATAATGAAATTGTAAGGTTGGGCGCTATTTTATTTGCAATCACCTTTGCAGTAGCGTTGATGCTGGCGCTGGGCAATCTATTAACAGAAGACAGGATTAATGAGTTGAATATAAAAACGCAAAATGAGGCCAGGCAGGAAGTACTTCCTTCTGCAACCGAATTTGAAGAAATCAAGGTTAAAGGGCTTGGAGAAGGTGATTATAAAACGGTTCAAAATGTTTATGTAGGAAAGAATGACGGTAATGCGGTTGGTTATTGTGTGGGAGTTGCGCCAAGCGGATTTGGCGGACCCATTGAAATGGTTGTGGGAATAGACAGTGAGGGAAAGGTTACGGGCGTTACCATTGTAAATTCCTCCGAAACCCCGGGATTGGGTTCCAAGGCTGCAGAGCCCAAGTTCAAAGGTCAGTACAAGGGTAAGTCTACAGACAGTCCCTTAAAGGTTATAAAGAGTGGCACACCTGCAGATAATGAGATAGTTGCTATAAGCGGTGCTACCATCACGTCCAATGCGGTTACACAGGGTGTGAACAGTGCTGTAAAAGTTATAAAAGAAAAGATAAATCAGTAGGGGGGATAACACAATGAGTGTGCATAAGGATATTTTGAACGGTATTATAAAGGAAAACCCAACATTTGTACTGCTTCTTGGCATGTGCCCTACTCTGGCGGTTACCACTTCTGTAACAAATGGAATAGGTATGGGCCTGTCGGCAACGATGGTGTTGATTGGGTCAAACGTGGTTATTTCTCTGTTAAGGAAATTCATTCCTTCCAAGATAAGAATTCCTGCGTTTATTGTAATAATTGCAGGTTTTGTTACCTTGATTGACATGATACTTAAAGCGTATTTTCCGTCCCTTTCTAAATCGCTGGGTATTTTTATACCGCTGATTGTTGTAAACTGCATTATACTTGCACGGGCAGAAGCCTTTGCGTCAAAAAACGACGTTGCCAGGTCTGCGGCAGACGGCCTGGGTATGGGTCTGGGTTTTACGCTTGCCCTTATAGTTATTGCCAGTATAAGAGAAATACTAGGTAATGGAACATTTCTGGGACTAAAACTATTTGGTGAAGGATTTCAACCAGCTATCATTATGATTCTGGCACCGGGGGGATTTCTAACTCTTGGAACCATACTGGGTGTTATAAACTGGTGGTCGCAAAGGAAAGGAAGGAGTGAAACCTGATGATTAGGGAACTGATTGCAATTGTTTTGGGAGCCATTTTAATTGAAAATTTTGTATTGGTAAAGTTTTTAGGTATTTGTCCTTTTCTGGGCGTATCAAAGAAAGTGGAAACCGCCATTGGAATGGGAATGGCTGTTACTTTTGTAATGGCTTTAGCTTCCATGATTACCTGGCTGGTGCAGACATTTATACTAGTACCTTTTAATATTGAATATTTGCAGACCATTGCCTTTATATTGGTTATTGCTGCTTTAGTGCAGTTTGTAGAAATGGTAATTCAAAAGATAAGCCCGACTTTGTATCAGGCTTTAGGAGTTTATCTTCCCCTTATAACAACAAACTGTGCGGTGTTAGGGGTAGCAATTTTGAATATTCAAAAAGAGTATAATTTTATAAGTTCACTTTTTAATGGTACAGCGGCAGCCCTTGGATTTACGTTGGCTATCGTATTGTTTGCGGGAGTAAGGGAAAGGCTGGAACTTTCCAATATTCCTAAAGCATTGCAGGGTTTTCCCATTGCGCTTATTACCGCAGCGCTGCTTTCTATAGCATTTTTGGGCTTCCAAGGACTGAAACTATAGCTTATTGGTAGAATTGGGGGTGTATATATATGATAGATAAAATACTTGCACCGGTACTCAGTTTAGGTGGAATGGGACTTGCGTTTGGTTCGCTTCTGGCTTATGCATCCCAGAAGTTTGCGGTTGAAGTGGACGAAAGGATTCCGCGTATAACCGAGGCACTACCCGGTGCAAACTGCGGAGGTTGTGGCTTTGCAGGATGTGCTGCTTTTGCAGCAGCAGTGGTAGAAGGAAAAGCTCCGGTAAACGGTTGCCCGGTAGGTGGGGCGTCCTGTGCGGCAGTTATTGCTGATATCATGGGTGTAACAGCTGAAAAAATGGAAAAAAAGGTTGCCAGGGTTTTATGCCGTGGTACAAAGGATAAGGCTAAGGAAAAATATGAATATTATGGTATAGATGACTGTGTTGCCGCTTCCAAGCTGTGGGGAGGTTCTAAAGGCTGTTCTTATGGGTGTACGGGTTTGGGAACCTGTGTAAAGGTATGCATGTTTGATGCCATTGAAATTGTTGACGGTATTGCGGTTATCGACCCGGAAAAATGCACTGCCTGTGGCAGATGCGCAAAAGCCTGTCCCAAAAATATAATTGAGCTTATGCCGGCAAGCCAGCAGACCTGGGTAAGGTGTAAGTCCAGGGACATGGGCAAAGTGGTAAAAAGCTACTGCCAGGTCGGCTGCATTGGATGTAAAATTTGTGAAAAGGCATGTAAATTTGATGCAATACATGTTATAGATAATATTGCAGTTATTGATGCTTCCAAATGCGTAAATTGCTCCCAGTGTGTTGTGAAATGCCCTACCAAGATTATCCAGGGCAAGACAGAAATTAAAAAAGCATATATTAATGAAGATGCATGCATCGGTTGTACCATTTGTAAGAAACAGTGCAAATTTGATGCGATAGAAGGGGAGCTAAAAAGCAAGCACAGGGTGATAGAAGATAAATGTGTGGGTTGTGAGCAGTGCGTTATCAAGTGTCCTAGGAAATGCATTGAAATGAGATGATTCATATGTAAAATAAGGTAGTCGAATTCGGCTGCCTTTTTTTATGATGACATATTTAATGGGTCCAATGTGGACAAAATATATGTAAACTAATAAATATAAATAAAAAAATTGTACTAGGTAAAGGAATTTGTATCTTAATGTCGAATTAGATATATAATAAAAAATTATGAAATGTAGGGTGGGCTATGGGAAACTATTTTAAGAAACAAAAGATATTTTTCGCTTTAGTAGGACTGATAATTATAAGTACATTACTGGCTTTTGCAACTGTAAAAATCATACGCAGCCGAATGTATTCAAAGCAAGAGGTACCAAGGGTAGAAGACAATATTGAAGAACCGGGAATTACAAGAGAGGGCATACCTGGTGGGTCTGGAAAATGGGAAAGTGTACCACCCGAACCAGCTGAAAAGGTAAACCCGGATGATTTGCCGGAACATAAAAAAGGGGAGCAGGATGGGCAGCCGGTAGAAGAACCTGCCGGAGAAGGAAAGCCGGTGAAGGAAGAACATGTAAAGGTAAAAGGAATTTATGTTTCCGGATGGATTGCAGGGACCAAGGAACGATTTGATGAGTTGGTGGAGTTGATAGAAACTACCGAATTAAATTCGATGGTCATTGATGTAAAGGAAGATAAGGGAAACATAACCTATTTATCAGATGTGCCCCTTGTTAAAGAGATTGATGCATCAATAAATATGGTGGGGGACATACAAAAGATTATGGCTACTCTTAAGGAAAAGAATATATACCCAATTGCAAGAATTGTATGTTTTAAAGACCCCCTTGCCAGTGGAAGGTTACCTGATTTGGCCATTAAAACAAAGGATGGGAGCCTTTGGAGGGACAACAAAGGCAATACCTGGCTTAATCCCTATAATGAAGAAACGTGGAAGTATATCGTAGATATATCAAAGGAAGCTGCCCGGTTGGGGTTTAAGGACATCCAATATGATTACGTTCGCTTTCCTACCGACGGAAATATTAAAACAATTGATTATGGCGATGCAGAAAAAACAAAGACAAAGTCGCAGGCAATCGCTGAGTTTCTTGCCTATGCAAAAAAAGAACTGTCACCCTTTGGTGTACATGTGTCTGCCGATATTTTTGGTATTGTTCCGGTGGTAGAAGGTGACTATGAACAGATAGGACAGCATCTTGAAGAAATATCCAGTGAAATTGATTACATCTGTCCCATGGTATATCCGTCCCATTATGCCAATGCATCCCAAAATGGTGTGGGGCAGGAAATTAACGGAATATTGTATAAATATCCCGACCTGGAGCCTTATGGCGTGGTTTATAATACACTGGTGCTGGCAAAGAAAAGGCTGGAGGCAAGCCAAGCAAAGGCAAAAATAAGGCCTTACCTGCAGGATTTTACGGCGTCTTATCTGGGAAAAGGCAATTACCAGCAATATGGAGCGGAACAGATAAGAGATCAAATACAGGCAACCTATGATGCAGGTTTGGAAGAATGGATATTGTGGGATCCTTCAAACAGATATACAGTGGATGGGCTGTTAAAAGAATGAAACATAAATCCAATGGAAGGTTTCAATAAAGGCAGTTTATGCAGCTTTTATTGAAACCTTTTTTATTGGAAAAATTCTCTGTACTTGAAAAATTATTTGATATAATATATATTTAGATTATTGATTGGTTCATGTGGTACGGTTGTCCAATTTGATGTAAATTTATGTAAGTAATGCATTAAATTAGGATTGCTTCACATGAAGTAGCAGCAAAGTTTACCTTTAAGGAGGGATAAGATGTACAAAATAGTAAAAAAGAGGATACTTAATCCCCAGGTTAAGCTGATGGAGATTGAAGCACCAGCTATTGCCAGAAAAGCAGAGCCTGGGCAGTTTATTATTTTAAGGGTTTATGATGGTGGTGAGAGGATTCCGCTTACAATTGCTGATTTTGATAGAACTAAGGGAACCGTTACCATTATTTTTCAAGAGGTTGGGAAGACTACCAAGCTGCTCGGCACACTGGAAGAAGGGGATGCTATTTTAGATTTTGTAGGACCGCTTGGCGTTCCATCCCATTTGGAAGGGTTTAAAAAAGTTGCAGTTATTGGAGGCGGCCTTGGAACTGCAATTGCATATCCTCAGGCAAAGAAATTACACAGTTTGGGTGCAGAGGTTCACTCCATAATAGGTTTTAGAAATAAAGACCTTATCATACTTGAAGATGAAATGAAAGAAGTAAGCGATCGGGTTTTTGTTACTACAGATGACGGTTCAAACGGAAACAAGGGATTTGTTACGGATATGCTAAAGAAACTGATTGAAGAAGGCAATAAGTATGACCTGGTTATAGCAATTGGACCATTGATCATGATGAAAATAGTATGCGAGATTACAAAGCAATACGGCATAAAAACTATTGTAAGTATGAATCCGGTGATGATTGACGGAACGGGAATGTGTGGAGGATGCAGGGTTACGGTTGGCGGAAAGACAAAATTTGCATGCGTTGACGGACCTGATTTTGACGGACATCTGATTGATTTTGACGAAGCCATGAGAAGGCAGGTAATGTATAGGGATTATGAAAAGCTGTCGGAAAGGGAGCATGAATGTAAGATAGGGGGAATTGCAAATGCCTAATATGTCACTACGAAAAGTACAAATGCCTGAGCAGGACCCAAAGGAAAGAATTGGAAATTTTAAGGAAGTTGCTTTGGGATATACGGAAGATATGGCAGTGGAGGAGGCACAAAGATGCCTGCAGTGTAAGCACAGGCCATGCGTAAAGGGCTGTCCTGTAAATGTGCAAATCCCCGAGTTTATAAAGCTTGTAGCAGAAGGCGATTTTGAAGGGGCTTACCAAAAGGTAAAGGAAACCAATTCTCTTCCTGCCATTTGCGGAAGGGTTTGTCCGCAGGAAACCCAATGTGAGCAGCTTTGTGTGCGGGCAAAAAAAGGAGAAGCGGTAGGAATCGGACGGTTGGAAAGGTTTGTTGCCGACTGGCATATGAAATATGGAGAGGATAATATTGAAAAGGTAGAGTCCAACGGAAGAAAAGTAGCCGTGATTGGCGCCGGCCCCGCCGGATTAACCTGTGCAGGAGATCTTGCTAAATTGGGTTACGATGTAACAATCTTTGAAGCATTTCATACTCCCGGCGGTGTTTTGATGTATGGAATCCCTGAGTTTCGTCTTCCAAAGGAAATTGTACTAAAGGAAATAGATACGCTGGGAAAAATGGGCGTAAAAATTGAGACAAATATGGTCATTGGTAAGGTTTATTCCATTTATGAACTCATGGAAGAAGGTTATGAAGCGGTATTTATAGGCACAGGAGCAGGTCTGCCCTCCTTTTTAAATATTCCCGGGGAAAATTTGAACGGTGTTTACTCGGCTAATGAATTTCTTACCCGTGTAAATTTAATGAAAGCTTATAAATTCCCTGAATGTGATACCCCTGTGTGGGTTGGCAAAAAGGTGGCTGTTATAGGCGGAGGAAATGTGGCGATGGATGCCGCCCGCAGTGCCAAAAGGCTTGGAGCGGAAGAGGTGTACATCGTATACCGGAGATCGGAAAAAGAAATGCCTGCTAGATTAGAAGAAATACATCATGCTAAAGAAGAAGATATCCAGTTTAAACTGCTCACTAATCCAACTAGGATAATCGGTACTGAGGACGGATGGGTAAAAGCCATAGAATGTATCCAGATGGAGTTGGGAGAACCGGATGCCTCGGGAAGAAGAAGGCCAGTTCCAAAGAAAGGGTCGGAATTTGAAATGGAAGTGGATACCGTGATCATTGCCATTGGACAAACACCTAATCCGCTTATCAAATCTACCACCCAAGGGCTTAAGACCCATGAATGGGGAGGCATTATTGTTGACGAGGAAACCTGTGCCACCAGCATAGAAGGAGTATATGCCGGAGGGGACACGGTCACGGGAGCAGCTACCGTGATCCTGGCAATGGGAGCCGGAAAGACGGCAGCCAAATCAATTCATGAATATTTGACATCCAAAGCCGGATAATATGCTTTTTACAAAGACCTCGGAGATTTTGTCCGAGGTTTTTATTATGAATACAATATTTTGCAACATTTTATTTATTTGTTGCATTAGCTAGGTTAAATGAATGACAAACAAAACCGCTGTATACAGTATAATCGCATGAAACCTTGATGTATACTGGATTTGGTGAAATACATGTGTGTTGTTGGCATCACGGGCATTTTATTTAAAATGAAATTTTTCATCAAAACTGTTGCAAAATCAATTGATATGCTTTATAATATGAATTAGTTTATTGCAAATTTATAGCAATAATTGGGTAAAAATGTATTATCTTTGATTTTGGATTATCAATCGGTGGCCAATATATATTGATAATGCAGATAGCTCGATTGATAGATATAGTTATTGGAGGGATAAATAAATGGCAATTAGGAATGATTATCTGGCAGAAGTGATGAAAACGGTAGTAAAAAGAAATCCCGGCGAGCCTGAATTCCATCAGGCTGTACGTGAAGTGCTTGAATCTTTGGAACCGGTCGTTGAAAGACATCCTGAATTTGTAGAAGCAGGAATTTTTGAGCGCATTGTTGAACCGGAAAGATTTATAATGTTTAGGGTACCATGGGTGGACGACAGCGGTAAAGTACGGGTAAACAGGGGATTCAGAGTACAGTTTAACAGTGCAATCGGGCCTTATAAGGGTGGGTTGAGATTCCATCCTTCCGTATATGCTGGAATTATTAAATTTTTAGGTTTTGAGCAGATTTTTAAAAATTCCCTCACCGGTTTGCCAATAGGTGGTGCAAAGGGAGGCAGCGATTTTGATCCTAAGGGTAAATCGGATGGCGAAGTGATGAGATTTTGCCAGAGTTTTATGACTGAGCTCCAAAGGCATATTGGACCGGATACGGACGTACCGGCAGGGGATATTGGAGTAGGTGCCCGCGAAATCGGATATATGTTTGGTCAATATAAGAGGATTAGAAACGATTTTACAGGGGTTTTGACGGGTAAGGGACTTACCTATGGCGGAAGCCTTGTAAGAACTGAGGCAACCGGTTATGGGCTGTGTTATTTTGCAGAAGAAATGATGAATGCCCATGGTAAATCCTTTAAGGATTCCACCGTTGTCATATCCGGGTCGGGTAACGTGGCAATTTATGCTGCGGAAAAAGTGCATCAGCTAGGCGGTAGGGTAGTTGCTCTTAGTGACTCCAACGGATATATATATGATGAGCAGGGGGTTAATCTGGATACGGTAAAGCAGATTAAAGAGGTGGAAAGAAAGAGAATAAAAGAGTATGTTAATTACCATCCGCATGCTAAATATTTTGAAGGCTGCAGCGATATTTGGACGATTAAATGCGATATTGCGCTTCCCTGTGCAACTCAAAATGAAATTGATGAGAAATCTGCAAGGATTCTTGTAGAAAACGGCTGTTTTGCAGTGGCAGAAGGGGCTAATATGCCTTCCACCCCGGAAGCAATTGAAGTGTTCCTGAAAAATGGAGTATTATTTGGACCTGCCAAGGCGGCCAATGCCGGCGGTGTGGCAACGTCTGCTCTTGAAATGAGCCAAAACAGCATGAGGTACTCATGGAGCTTTGAAGAAGTGGATGCAAAACTGAAGGATATCATGGTAAATATTTATAAAAACATAAGTGCAGCTGCAAAGGAATATGGTCATGAAGGAAATCTTGTTGTGGGTGCAAATATTGCGGGATTTATGAAAGTTGCCAATGCCATGTATGCCCAGGGGATTGCATATTAATTATAAGTTATATATTGTTATTTGGATAAAATGGTGTATCTTATAAAGGATGCACCATTTTTATTATAAAATTTTGTTTCTGCGTTGAAACTTTTTTTGGTACGATGTAAACTACTAGTGATTGAAAGATAAATATATATCTCAGGAAAGGATTGTTGAAATGGAAGAAAAGAATATACTTGGATATGAGTCGGTGAGACTGGATGATGAAAATAATCAGCTGATAATTCTCGACCAAACCCGGTTACCTTATGAAACAAAATTTTTATACCTTAAAACTTTAAAAGAAATTTGGACTGCAATTTATTTGTTGCAGGTGAGAGGTGCCCCGGCCATTGGAATAGCGGCCGCAATGGGAATATATCTTGAAGCTAAAGGAATGGATGTAAAGGATTATGATGAGTTTTATAAAAAGTTTAAAGAAGCAAAGGAGTATTTGGCTTCGGCTAGGCCAACAGCGGTAAACCTTTTTTGGGCTCTTGACCGCATGGAAAGGGTTGTTAAGGATAATAGGGATAAACCGGTACAGCAAATCAAAAAACTATTGCATGATGAAGCTGTAGCAATTAAAGAAGAGGATATATGGGTATGCAAAACCATTGGAGAATACGGTTTATCATTGCTTGAACCGGGGATGGGTATTTTAACCCACTGCAATGCAGGCCAAATTGCAACTGCAAAATACGGAACGGCTCTGGCACCAATATACTTGGGCCAGGAAAAGGGGTACAAATTTAAAGTGTTTGTGGATGAAACCCGGCCTCTCTTGCAAGGGGCAAGATTAACGGCTTATGAACTTCTTGCGGCAGGGGTTGACGTGACCCTCATTTGTGATAACATGGCATCCCTTGTTATGAGAAACGGATGGGTGCAAGCGGTATTTGTAGGCTGCGACCGGGTCGCAGCAAATGGGGATGTGGCAAATAAGATAGGTACATCGGTTGTGGCTATCTTGGCCAAACGATATGGCATACCGTTTTATGTTTGTGCCCCCACATCCACGATAGACATGAAATGTCCTACCGGAGACGATATTCATATTGAAGAAAGAAAAGCGGAAGAAGTTACCGAAATGTGGTATAAACAGCGTATGGCTCCTGAAGGCGTAAAGGTATATAATCCTGCTTTTGACATTACGGATAATGACCTGGTAACTGCAATTATAACGGAGTATGGTATTGCAAGGGCACCCTATAGTGAATCGCTTAAGGAAATATTTAATAAAAAAGCAGCCGCACAAAGGAAGGATAAGTAATGTATATTTCAGATCATGAGGCAAAAGAAGCCATTATCGAAGTGGGAAAAAGAATGTATGCCAAGGGATTTGTGGCTTCAAATGACGGCAATATCAGTATAAGGGTGGGTGAAAATGCTCTTTGGACCACCCCTACCGGTGTATCCAAGGGTTATATGACTCCGGATATGCTGGTTAAAACTGATATGGACGGCAACATATTGGAAGGGGTAAAAAAACCGTCATCGGAAATAAGAATGCATCTCAGGGTTTATAAAGAAAATCCTGATGTTATGGCGGTAACCCATGCCCATCCTCCCGTTGCTACTTCTTTTGCAATAGCAGGTATAAGCCTGGATAAGCCAATTTTGCCGGAAGCAATTGTCAATTTGGGTTCCGTGCCCATTGCTCCGTATGCCACTCCGGGAACCGGAGGTGTGGCTGAATCCATTGCTCCCTACTGCAGGTCCCATAATGCGGTATTGCTTGCAAATCATGGGGCGCTGACGTGGGGGAAAGATGTATTTGAGGCGTACTATCGGATGGAGTCTTTGGAACACTATGCCACGGTACTTATGTATACAGGATATATTATTGGTAAAGCAAATGAACTAAATGAGAGTCAGGTAAAAGAGCTTATTAAAATAAGGGAGAAATTTTGGGCAGGCAAATAAGCCTGCTCTTTTGCTAATGTAAAGTCAATTTTGAATCTTTTTCTAAATCCTTAATTCCATAGTAAAACCATATGCCGGTCAGCAAAGCTGATAAGAAGTCGGCAAAGGGTGCTGCATGGAGTAACCCGTTCATACCCCAATATTTTGGGAATATAATGATTGCAGGAATGAGGAAGATTATCTGCCTTGTAAGGTTTAAAAACATTGCCGACCTTGGTCTGGCGATTGCCTGGAAAAAGTTAGAACAAATAATTTGAAATCCAACAACGGGCAGTAATAAGAACCAGGTAATTAAGGCATGACTTCCGAATTCCAACAATCTGGGATTGCGGTTAAATAGGGCAATCAGTTGCTTTGGAAATAACCTTGTAATAATGTAGCCTATGATTACAATTGCAGTTGCAGCCATGACAGCCAGTTTTACTGCGTTTCTTACTCTATCGTACTTTCGTGCCCCGTAGTTAAAGCTTATGATAGGCTGAACTCCCTGGTTTAAACCAATAATAGGCATCAAAAGAATGGTCTGAATACTATTCACTATGCCCATTCCTGATACGGCTATATCACCTCCGTAGATAATAAGATTCCTGTTGAGAATTATATTTAATAGACTGTTTGCAAGTTGCAGTAAGAACCCGGGCACCCCCAGGGAAGTTATTTTTATAATTAATGATGGCTTTAGTTTCATATGCTTGAGCCTTAGTTTATTCCTGCTGCGTTTTCCTATAAAATAGAATACTACCCACGATGCTGAAATGAACTGGGCCAGGATGGTGGCAAAGGCTGCTCCGGCCATGCCCATTTTAAATGCATATATAAATAAAGGGTCCAGCAGGGTGTTCAAACCGGCGCCCAGAAACATGGTGAACATTGCTATGTTAGGATTACCGTCGGCCCGTATAAAGTTGTTCATGCCTATGCTTAAAACCTGAAATATGGATCCCCAAAAAATAATCCTCATATATTCCATCGAGTAAGGCAGTATTGTCTCACTGGCACCAAACAAAGTTAAAATAGGTTCTAAAAATATTTGACCGGAAATAGTAAACAAGGTTCCTGCAATTACCAATAGCACAAAAGCATTTCCAAGGGCGTTTTCCGCTTCTTCCCTTTGCTTTTGTCCAAGTCTGATGGAAAACAAGGTTGCTCCGCCCACTCCAAATAAAATACCTATCGACAGTAGTATTATCATAATGGGAAAGCAAATTGTAATTCCTGCCAGGCCGTTTTCTCCCAGATCCTTGCTGTTTCCAATGAAAATTCTGTCAACAATATTATATAAGGAATTCACCACCATACCTACAATGGCGGGTATGGAAAATTTTGTTAATAGCTTTGATATTTTTTCTTCACCTAATGGATTGACGTATTCCATTTCATAAATCCTCCGTTTTAGCGACATGTTCCAGGATTAATTATTCTTTTTTAGTATGTAAACAATGCAAAAAAAAATATCCCGGCAAGCAGTAATATTTTTTTATACAATTTTAAACATACACTTATTGAAAATTTTATCGTCCTTCTAAAAGCTTGTCAATCACTATTGCAGTGTATTTTGATTCAATAATATGGAAAAGGATATCTACATAATACAAAAAAATAAGTAAACAATAAATAATGAATAAGGTATATAAATTGTTCCTTGCAAAAAAATAATAAGATTAAATGCTAAGGAGGAAGTGTCTTGAACAGCAAAAATATACAGAAAAAGTATTTAAACCAAGCTAAGAATAGAAGAAATTTTAAAAGACATTTTGCATCAATACTGGTACTACTTATGTTGTTTATGTTTTTTGTCCCTTTTGATACCGCTGTTTTAGCACAGGAAGAAAATAAACAGCCTGAAGCAGCCAATATGACAATAGAAACAGAAAAAGATACCGCTGTAGAAGGGACACTAACAGCAACTGACCCTGATGGTGATCCTCTTGTGTTTGAGATTGTCACCCAACCTTCCAAAGGGACTGTTTCCCTGCAGGATACGGGAACGGGTAATTTTATCTATACTCCGAACGAAGGTGCTGAAGGGGAAGATTCATTTGAATTTAAAGCCAATGATGGGGAATTGGACTCCAATGTAGCAACAGTTACAGTACTAATTAAAGCTGAACAGGGAGAGCCGGAAGAGCCTGAAGAACCTGAAGAACCGGAAGAGCCGGAAAAGCCTGAGGAACCGGTTATCACTTTCCCCTATAAAGACCTTCTTACCCACTGGGCCCATTATCCTGCAAGCAAGCTTGCAGAAAAAGGCATAATTGTGGGTCAAAAGATTAGGGATAAATACTACTTTGATCCGGATAAAGTTATGAACAGGGCAGAATTCCTGTTGTTTGTGTCGGCAGCATTGCAGCTTGATTTAGATGACGAAGACCTTAATGAAATTAAATTTGCAGATGAAGCCGATATACCCCATTGGGTTATTATGGAAGCAAAAGCGGCAAGGAAAGCAAGGGTTATGAACGGCTCACAGGAAGCTGACGGCATTTACTTCCATCCGTTCGGCCAGTTGACAAGGATAGAAACAATTATGGTTTTAAACAATGCCATAGACCCCGATGCTGAAAATAAAGACCCGCTCACTTTTGCTGACAAGGACCAGATTCCGCTGTGGGCAGTACAAGCTGTAAAAAATATGAAGGGATATGGTATTATAACCGGATATGAAGACAATACACTCCGTCCTTTTAATAAGGTAACAAGGGCTGAAGCGGCACAGATGTTGTATCAGGTAATAAAATATAAAGAAAGCCAACAGACGGCCCAAACCTTTACCAGTAAAATTGCAAACACATTAAAAGGATTCTTTGATTTCTGGAGAAACTGGGGACGAAAATAAAAAAAGGAAAACTGGCAGTGAGGGCAATCCTCTTTGTCAGTTTTTTTATTTTACAAATACCGTAGGTGTAAGGGAGGTTGTTGCGGTATAATAGGATAAAAGAATAATTTGGTTCCAGGAGAGAGGCAAAAATGAGTAAAATAATTTTAGTGACAGGTGGCAGCCGAAGCGGTAAAAGCAGTTTTGCCGAACAGCTGCTAAAGGGAAAAGACGATGTTTTGTATATTGCTACATCAATCATAACTGATGATGAGATGAAAGAAAGGGTTGCTGTACATAAAAAAAGAAGGAATAAACATTGGCAGACTTTTGAGGGCTACAAAAACCTGAAATCTGTTGTAAAAGAATCAAGGTACAAGCATGTTTTGCTTGAATGTGCTACTACCATGATGACAAACCTGATGTTTGATAAATACGTGGATTTTGACAATCTATCGATACAGGAAATTAAAGATTTAGAAGAATATATAAAAGAAGAATTCAGAACCATGATTTCTGCTGTCAGGGAATACGATAAAGAACTTGTGGTGGTTACCAATGAAGTTGGTTTTGGGCTGATATCCGAACATAGGCTTGGAAGAATATTTACCGATATATCCGGTAGAATTAATCAATACTTAGGCAAAGTGAGCGATGAAGCTTATCTGCTGGTATCAGGCCTGCCGGTAAAGATTAAATAAATATGAGGGAAAATTATGAAAAGGCATTATTTGGATTTTTTGCTTATGCTTCAGCTTTTAACAAGAATACCTGTAAATAAAAAACTTCCTTGTGAAAAGGATAACTTCAAAAATGGTGCAAATTTTTTTGTTATTATAGGTTTTTTAATCGGATTAAGTCAGTATACTTTATTTATTTTTTTAGAAAAAATAATACATGTAAGTTTTGCTGTCCTGTCAATGATAATATTTGATGTAGTTATTACTGGCGCCATGCATATAGATGGCTTTGGCGACACCTGCGATGGGTTCTTTGCTTTTAAGGGCAAGGACAAGATCATGGAAATTATGAAAGACAGCAGGATAGGCACTTTTGCATGTATAGGTATAGCATTGAACCTGTTAATCAAGTATGAAGGTTATTTAATTCTTGCGGGCAGTACAAAAATCATGACAATACCCATTATACATATGATAAGCCGGTTTTCTGTTATACTTCTAAGCTGTATTGGAAAGCCTGCCAAAAAAGAGGGTTCCGGAAATCTATTTATAAATACGGTGACCTTAAAAGAAGTATTGGTAAATGCATTGATTGCCTTGGCCATAGGATTTTTGGTGGGTTACTGGCTTGAGACAATTATTTTAATGCTTTCTGCAGTGGTTATAACCCTTTTATTTAATTTTCTTTGTAACAGTAAAATCAATGGAGTTACAGGTGACTGCCTGGGAGCCAACAATGAACTGGTAACGTTATTTAGTATAATAATATTAAGCGCATTGCTTGGTTTAAACAGCTAATACATAAAATATAAAGGAGTTTTGAAATATGAGTTTATTATACGAAACAATTAACAGCATAACCGCTTCCGACAGGGATGCAATGCAAAAAGCCGCAAAATATATTGACAGCCTTGCTAAACCGCTTGGAAGCTTTGGGATGCTTGAAGAAATTGCAATAAAATATGCCGGAATTACAGGACAGATTTTTAATAAGGTTCATAAGAAAAACATAATAATTATGTGTTCCGATAATGGTATATGCGAAGAAGGTGTAAGCTCTGCGGATCAAGTAATAACACGGTTAATGACAAACAGCATGCCGGAGATGAAGACGGGGGTAGGTGTGCTTGCCTCTTTTGCTGGTTCGGAGTTAACGGTTGTTGATGTGGGAGTAAAAGGGGTTATTTTAAACCCTAAGGTTATAAACAGGAAGATTAATCATGGAACAAAAAACATTTGCAAAGGGCCGGCCATGAGTAGAGATGAGGCAGTTAAGGCGGTGGAGGTGGGTATAGAAATTACGGATGAGCTAAGCAATAAAGGCTATGATTTATTTGGAACCGGGGAAATGGGAATAGGGAATACATCCACAAGTGCAGCGGTTATATCCGCTCTCCTGGAAATCGATATTAATAAACTGGTGGGGGCAGGCGCTGGTTTAACCGATGAGCAGCTTGAAAATAAGAAAAAGGTTTTAAAGAAGGCGCTGGAGATTAATAAGCCCGATAAAAAGGATGTTTTGGATGTGCTTAGCAAGGTAGGGGGCTTTGATATTGCAGGAATGTGCGGATGTTTTTTATCGGCAGCCAAAAATAAAAAACCCATAGTAATAGATGGTGTTATTTCCGGTGCGGCAGCTTTGTGTGCTTATATTTTAAAGCCGGAAGTTAAGGATTACATGTTTACTTCCCATAAATCGGATGAAAAAGCCGTAAATTATGTGTTTGAATATATGGGATTAAAGCCCATGCTTCATTTGAATATGAGGCTTGGGGAGGGTAGTGGATGTCCTCTTGCTTTTAATATTATAGAAGCGGCGTTATACGTGGTAAATAATATGGCTACTTTTGAAGATGTGGGTATAGGAAATGATATTAAGGATAGGTTTGTTGATATTAGGGGAAAGGGTAATAAGTAATTTGATTATGTAAAACGCCAAATAAGTTTTATTATGGAACAAATCCGGTAGTTTTACGTCTAAAAATAAATAAAAAATAAAGGAGTAGAGGAAATGAAGAATAATGTACTTAGAAATACAATTGTACTTGGAGTTTTATGTGCAGCGCTTATAATTACATTATTTTTGCTGAATAAAGATGAATCACCTGAATTTACCAAGAATGATAATCTAATATCCAATAAAACGGATAAAGGAGTAGAAGATAAGCCAGGTACTGCACAATCTGAAACGGAGGAAAGGTTTGAAACTGGAGGAAACTATAATGAAGAAGGTAAAGAAGAAAGTCGGTCGGAAACCGATGTGGAATCTGGTATGGATGAACCGGGGACAGGTATAATAAAACCTGAATTGGCAAAGAAAATCATAAAGGAAACTGCAGATAAGGCAATTGATGCAATAAGCAGAAAAGACGCAAAAACAATTTCTGATTTGGTTCATCCGGTTAAAGGTGTAAGATTTACTCCGTATACCTATGTTTCATTGGAAAAGGATGTGGTATTTAAAAAAGGAGAAATTATAAACTTCTTTGAAGATAAAGAGGCTTATTTATGGGGACATTATGACGGTTCGGGAGAGGAAATTTACTTAACACCCAGTGAATATTATGAAAGGTTTGTGTATTCGGAAGATTTTAAGAATGCAGAAAAGATAGGGTATAATGAAGTGTTAAGCAGTGGCAATATGCTGGAAAACCAATTTGAAGTATATGATAATCCAATTGTAGTAGAATATTATTTTTCCGGATTCAATCCTGAATATGAAGGTATGGACTGGAAGAGTCTCAGGTTAGTGTTTGAGAAATACGAAGGCAATTGGTATTTGGTTGGTATCATTCACAATCAATGGACAATATAGCAGTTAGTAAAAAATGCTGTCATCAAAAAGCTGATTGACAGCACTTTTTATTTAGATATTGCAAAAAGCATGCCATTAAGTATGGAACCTTTATAAAATATACTCGTCTATAAATACGAATGATGAAACAAATGTAAAGTACATATTGAGAACTGAATTGTTTAAAAATGTTTAGTTTTTAAAAAGTGTTTAAAGGAGGTAGTATGATGAATAAATTTAGTTTAAAAAAAGCGGTAGCAGTGGGTTTGTGTTGTTCAATTATTTCAGCGGGTTCAGTTTTGGCAATGCCGAGAGTTATTTCATTAAATGATACGCCTGTAAGCGTGGAAGTTGGCATGGGATACGGAGCAACTGATAACACTGTACAAAAGAAACAGGATATTGGAATACAAATAAATGGTCAATTGCTTGAATTGGATGTCAAACCCTTTTTGGAAAATGGCCGTACATTAGTACCGTTAAGGGGAGTTATGGAAAAGCTAGGCGCTGTAGTTGAATGGTTTGCCGAGCAGAAGACCGTTAAGGTGCAAAAAGATGGTATAAGCATTGAATTGGTTGTTGGAGAAACTACGGCAAAAGTAGTGAAAAACGAGGACGGGGTTCCAAAGGAAGAGATTATTGAATTGGATGTACCATCTAAAATTGTGGATGACCGCACATTTATTCCGGTCCGGTTGGTCGCTGAAGCTTTAGGAGCCGATGTAGGTTGGGATGAAAAGAATATGACTGTTAAAATCAGAACTACGGATTTTGATGGTATAGCACAAGAAGACATTGGTGAGTCACTGGAGAGTATGGGAAAAGCCATATCGGTTGATTCAATCAAAGAAATGAAATTGTATAGCTTGATGCAGGAAGAAATTAAAACCTTATCCAGGGAAGAAATTGAAAAGATTATTAATTCTCTGAATACCAGTCCGACATTTAACGGAGCATACATTGAAATGCTGGCAGGTAATAATATAAAGATCGAATTAAATAACGGAGGCAGCATCCTGTTGACAAGCTTTGGTTCCAGGGATTATGTTGTTATGTCAGTAGAAATTAACGGTGAATATGCAACATACTGTATTATGAGCCCCGAGGTAGGCAGCATTTTATTAGACCAGGAATATAATGCCGATGAAGAAAGTGAAAATACCGAGCCACAAGCATTTTATAATTCTTTTACCGGAACCGTTAAGGAAATAAGCGGTGAAAAGGAAGACATAAAGACTGTTTTTGTAGAGGATAAAGAAGGAAAACAGGCATATTTTAAGCTGTCAAAGGATACGTTTTATCTTGATGATGTCAAGATTGAAGTAGGTAAAGAGATTACTGGCTATTATGAGGCGGGCAGACCGATGATTATGATTTATCCTCCGCATTACAGCATAGATATTGTTACCGGTGTAATAGAAGGGCAAAATATTAAGGCGGACAAGTTTGACAGTGATTTGCTGAGTGCGGATAAGACCCTAAAACTTAATCTTTCCGAGGAAACGAAAATAGAGTGGTCAGGTAGTACGAAAGCATCTTTACCTGCAAAGCCTACAATTGAACAGCTTGCCGACCTGATAGCAAATAAAAAACTAATTGTTTTTTATGGCGCTACAACAAAGAGTATTCCTGCACAAACAACACCTAGCAGAATTATTGTATTGGAATAAAACGGAAATTTAAATAACTTGCAAATAAAAGGGTACTAATAATTAGTATCCTTTATTTTTTGGGACATAATAAAATATTATAATTATATAGTTATGAAAGAAGGTGATAAGATGGCTAACAATAATGCTGTACCCAATAGATTGATAAATGAGAAATCGCCTTATCTTTTGCAGCACGCTTATAATCCGGTGGATTGGTTCCCCTGGGGACAGGAAGCCTTTGATAAAGCCAAGCTCGAAGATAAGCCGATATTTCTGTCTATTGGGTACTCCTAGTGTTGGTTATAAAATCAACCTGTCATTGGTGCCATGTTATGGAGAGAGAAAGCTTTGAGGATGAAGAGGTTGCAGAGATTTTAAACAAAAACTTTGTTTCCATAAAAGTTGACCGGGAAGAAAGGCCGGATATTGATAATATATATATGACTTTCTGCCAGGCGCTGACCGGCCAGGGAGGCTGGCCATTAACTGTAATTATGACTCCCACCCAGAAGCCGTTTTTTGCAGGAACCTATTTTCCAAAGCATGGGCGGATGGGTATTCCCGGCTTAATAGATATATTAAACCGGGTGAGTGAGGCGTGGAGGAAAGATAAGGATAGATTAATGCGCTCGGGAGAAGAAATTGCCAGGAATATCTCTTACCATTTCATGGAGGATAGTAAAAGGGGTACAATATCCACCGATGTATTGCATGAAGCTTTTGAATGGCTGGAGAATTCTTTTGATCCGGTTTATGGGGGATTCGGCAGTGCACCTAAGTTTCCCACACCCCATAATCTGCTGTATTTATTGCGCTATTGGAAGGCAACAGGCAAACAAAGGGCCTTGGAAATGGTGGAAAAAACATTGGAAGGGATGTATAGGGGAGGCATTTTTGATCACATAGGCGGAGGCTTTTCAAGGTATTCCACGGATAAAAAATGGCTGGTGCCGCATTTTGAAAAAATGCTTTATGACAATGCGCTTTTGGCAATTGCTTACTTGGAAGCATATCAGGCGACCCAAAAAGAAATATATGCTGAGGTTGCACAAAAAATATTTGCCTACGTTTTAAGGGACATGGTATCTGAAGAAGGCGGCTTCTATTCGGCTGAAGATGCCGATTCGGAAGGCGAAGAAGGAAAGTTTTACTTATGGACTAAAAAGGAAATTATAGACATTCTCGGAGAAGAAGACGGAGAGCTTTTCTGCAGTTACTATGATATTACCGACAAGGGGAATTTTGAAGGCAAAAGCATTCCAAATCGTATACATGCAAAAGAAAATGTTAATGAAAAGGAAGATAATATTTCGGTTCTAAGACATAGAGTATTTACCCATCGGGCTAAAAGAATACATCCGTATAAGGATGATAAGATTCTAACCTCCTGGAATGGACTGATGATCGCTGCAATGGCAATGGGCGGACGCATATTGGAAAATGATGCATATACGGAAGCTGCCGAAAAAGCAGCAGGGTTTATATTTAAAAATCTGGTAAGAGAAGACGGAAGGCTGCTGGCACGATACAGGGACGGACAGGCAGCTTACCTTGCCTATGCGGATGATTATGCCTTTTTAACATGGGGGCTTATTGAGCTGTACCAGACCACCTATAAACCGTTTTATCTTGAAAAGGCAGTTGCTATAAACGAGGAAATGATAAAGTACTTTTGGGATGATCAAAAGGGCGGCTTCTTTTTGTATGGAAAGGACGGGGAGCAGCTCATTGCCCGCCCAAAAGAAGTATATGACGGAGCAATTCCGTCAGGCAATTCGGTTGCAGCGCTGAATTTACTGCGCCTGTCACGCTTGACGGGAGACCAAAAACTTGAGCAGTTTGCAGATAAGCAGCTTAGTGCCTTTGGGGGCATTATCAGTGAGGTGCCGGGCGGACATACTTATTTTTTGATAGCGGTGATGTTTGCACTGTATGGTTCAAAGGAAATTGTAGTGGCAGGAGAAAGAAACAGCAGTGATACCCGTGAAATGATAAAGATTATTCACAAAACTTTTTTGCCCAATGTGGTAAGCATACTTAATGCAGAGGAAGAGGATGGGGAAACCTTACTCAATATGATCCCTTTCATAAAAGGCCAGAAAAAATTAAATGGCAAGGCAACGGCTTATGTATGTCAAAATTTTTCATGCCAGTCGCCTGTAACGAGCAAGGAAGAGCTGATAAAGTCAATAGCAGATTCCATATAAGAGTGCATATCTTAAATAGCATTTAAAGGCAGACATGGGTCTGCCTTTTGCATATTTACCTTAATGGATTCACCTGTAAATGGGTCCACCTGACTTTAGGCTTGCTTTACAGTAAAATCCCCTTCTTGATTCGATAAGTTAAATTCGGTAATATATATTCTAAAGAACAAAATTTTCTAACAAAGTATCAGGTAATGGAGTGAAGATATTGAGCTTTCTAAAAAATTCTCTTGGTATATCCCATGAAATTGTTGAAAAAATTGTAAAAGAAGGAGATATAGTGGTAGATGCAACCGCAGGAAATGGGCATGATACCCTCTTTTTAGCAAAACTGGTGGGCGATTCGGGCCATGTTTACAGTTTTGACATACAGGATGCGGCCCTTGAAGCTACGTACAGCAGGCTTTGTGCACATAACCTACAGCACCGCGTAACGCTGATTAAGGATGGACACCAGGAAATGGACAAATACGTACCGCGGGGGGTAAAAGCGGTAATGTTCAATCTTGGTTATCTTCCGGGGGGAGACCATAGCATTTGCACGAAGCCCGATACCACTATAGAAGCCATTAAAAAAAGCCTGGAACTTCTCATAACCAACGGGATAGTTATGATTGTAATTTATTACGGAGGAGACAGTGGTTTTGAGGAAAAGGATGCGGTTATGTCTTTTCTTAAAAATTTAGATTATAAAAAATACAGCGTATTGATGCACGATTTTATAAATCAAATAAACTGTCCTCCTATTGCCGTATGTATTGAAAAACTAAGATAGCGGAATAATTCTATAGCATATTTAATATCCTGGTAATGGGACAGACATTAATAAATAAAATAATACTGCATTGGAGGATTATTATAACATGAATCTAAGTGAAAAAACAGAACCGGTAAAGGAACGGGCGGTTTTAATTGGAGTGCATACAGGGAATAGAAGTTTACTGGAGGATACGACCGAAGAGTCAATGATAGAACTTGCTCAGCTGGCGGATACGGCGGGAGCTGAAGTGCTTCAGACCATGATTCAGAACAGACCGTCTGTTGAAGCCTCTACCTATGTGGGCCAGGGAAAGTTGGAGGAGGTACGGGAGATATGTAAAAGCCTTGGGGCAAACCTGATCATAGTCGATGACGAATTAAGTGGTTCTCAGATACGAAATCTTGAAGAAGCTACCGGGGTAAGGGTTATTGACAGGAGCACATTAATTCTTGATATTTTTGCAGCCAGAGCATTTACCAAAGAAGGTAAGATACAAGTGGAACTGGCTCAGTTAAAGTATATGTTGCCGCGTTTAACCGGAATGGGTTCTGCTCTCTCAAGGTTGGGGGGAGGCATTGGTACCCGGGGCCCTGGTGAGACAAAACTGGAAACCGATCGAAGGCATATCTGGAGACGTATCAAACACCTGGAAAATGAGCTTAAGGAAGTGCGCAAGCATCGTGAACTGCTGCGAAGCAGGCGAAAAAAACAAGGACTTCCGGTTGCAGCCCTTGTAGGATATACGAATGCAGGAAAGTCTTCTTTGATGAATGCCCTTTCAGATGCTAATGTGTTAACCGAAGATAAGCTTTTTGCCACATTGGACCCTACTGTAAGGGGCATAGAGCTTCCGGATTACGGTAAGGTATTATTGGTGGACACTGTTGGTTTTATCAGGAAGCTTCCGCACCATCTGATAGAAGCCTTTAAATCCACATTGGAAGAAGCCGTTGAGGCAGATGTGCTGCTGCATGTGGTAGATTCAAGCAGTGATGCCGCAGAACAGCATGTAATGGTTGTTGATAAATTATTGGATGAGTTGGGTGCATCCAACAAGCCCATCATTCTTGTTTATAATAAAGTTGATAAAAGAAGAAACGATTGTTCTTTTATTTGGACAAAGGATGGACATGCCACTGCAAGGGTAGAAGTATCGGCAGTTACAGGACAAGGATTGGATGATTTAAAGAATACTCTTGCAAGGGTGATTCCTGAACAAAAGAGAAAGGTAAAGATATGCTTACCTTATTCAGCCGGAAGCATCCTTTCTCAAATCCACGAGTCATGTGATGTTCTTCAGGAGCAGTATGTAGAACAAGGAATAGTGGTGGAGGCTATTGTAGACAAAACTATTTATGGAAAGATAAAAGGATATATAATTGGGGATGAGGGATAAAGGTGTATGGGAAAAAACAACATAATTATAAGACGGTATATCGTCAGGCACAAGCTGAGATAGTGGAAAAAAAGTCGAGGTTTATTGCTTCCGTGAAGCCGGTGTCCACTGAGGAAGAGGCTATCCGCTTCATAGATGAAATGAAATCAAGGTACTGGGATGCAACTCATAATGTGTATGCATATGTTATTGGCGACGGCAATATACAAAGGTACAGTGACGACGGAGAGCCGGCAGGTACGGCAGGTATTCCAACCCTTGAAGTAATAAAGAAAGAGCAGCTTCATGACGTGGTTGTGGTGGTAACCCGCTACTTTGGAGGAACTCTCTTGGGAGCCGGAGGGTTGGTTAGAGCTTATGGCAGGAGTGCAAAAGAAGGACTGGTGGCTGCAGGCATAATTACCATGCAGCTCTGCGATTGTATCCAAATCAAGTCGGACTATACATTGCTGGGCAAAATACAGCATGAAATATCTAACTCTGGGCATATTATTGATGGAATCGTGTATGAACAGGATGTAACTATAAATGTTCTTGTGCTCACCGAACAATCGGACCAGTTTATAAAAAAGATGGTTGATATTACAAACGGAAGGGTAATTATTAAAAAACAAGATACAAAATACATTGCAGTGGATGAGCAGGGAAGGCAGTTAATTTGAATAAAACTGTAAAAGGATAAATGGAAACTGGGTAAAAGAGGTGATTAAATTGAAGGAAAAAGAGCTTTTGAAGATGAAAACCTGGGCCGTGGTAGGAGCCAGCGAAAATAGGGATAAATATGGTTACAAGATATTTAAAAAGCTTAAAAGCAATGGATATACCGTATATCCTGTAAATCCCAATTATGAGCAAATAGAAGGAGAAAAATGTTATGCCAGCGTGTTGGACCTTCCTGAAGTTCCCGATGTGGTGGATATGGTGGTTGCACCTAAGCATGGCATGAAGGTTATTGAAGAAGCGGCAGAAAAGGGGATTAAAAATATTTGGTTTCAGCCGGGCACATTCAATGATGAAATAATAAAGCTGGCGGAAGAAAAAGGATTGAATACCGTACAGGCATGTGTATTGGTTGAACTTAATGCGAACAAATAAATATTTTAATAATGGTATTGACATTGTAAGAAAAAGGGCATATAATGGTATTGAAGATACCCCTATGGGGTATATGGGGGCGGTATAATGCAGCATGATAGTTGTAAGGATGATATACTTAAGCGTTTGAAGCGCATAGAAGGTCAGGTAAAAGGAATTTACAAAATGGTGGAGCAGGATAAATGCTGTTCGGATATTCTGGTACAGGTAGCTGCAATACGGGCTGCTATAAATAAGGTAGGGGGCTTAATACTGGAGAACTACTCAAGAAACTGCATAAAAGATGCAGTTAAAAAAAAGGACGAGGAAGAAACCATTAATGAATTAATTGATATTGTTTTAAAGTTTATAAGATAAGCCTTTAGCAGGGTGGATTTTAAATAGATTATTAAGAGGAGGCAATGCATTATGTCAAGCGAAAAGGTACTTACCATTTCAAACGAAAATTTTGATGCAGAAGTAAAAAATTCCGATTTGCCTGTGCTTGTAGATTTTTGGGCTAGCTGGTGCGGACCTTGTCGTATGGTAGCTCCGATAATAGACGAACTGGCCGATGAATTCCAGGGCAGGGCAAAAGTAGGTAAAATCAATGTGGATGATCAAAGGCACTTGGCCGCTAGATATGGTGTAATGAGCATACCGACCATTATGTTATTTAAAAATGGGGAAGTAGTGGAAAAGATAGTTGGTGCGAGACCAAAATCGGATTTTGTGTCAATGATTGAAAGACACCTGTAATAAAATGATTAAAAAATAGTTAAGAAATTGTTAAGAGTTTAAAAAGCCGGAACTTTTTTGTATAGTTCCGGTCTTTTTTTATACATATAATTTATTTTATCTCTTTTTTACATCTTTACCGCTAAAACAAATACAGTTATAATATTTTTTGTAAAAACTAATGGGGTGGTTATCTTAACAATGGTTTCTGATAATCATTGTACATCATCATGCAATAAAAAATATTCTGTGAAAATTGGAATAATGGGAGGAACCTTTGACCCTATACATCATGGTCATCTGGCCACTGCTGAAGCGGTCAGGGAAGCATTGGCCCTGGACCAGGTGTTATTTGTACCTGTTGGAGATCCTCCGCATAAAGAGGCAGGGCGAATTGTGGATAAAAGGCACAGATACGCCATGACCAGCCTGGCCATATCCACTAATCCTTTTTTTAAAGTATCGAGTGTGGAAATTGACCGGGAAGGATATACCTATACGGTGGATACAATAAAATATTTTAAGACCCAGTATGAAGATGACACTGGATTTTATTTTATTGTTGGAGCGGATACGGTTGGCCAGCTTCATACCTGGAAGGATGCCCAATTTTTACTGGGCATGTGCGAATTTGCAGTTGCAACAAGACCTGGGTATGATAAAAAAGAATTGTTAAGACAAATTGAATGCTTAAATAAAAAATACAATGGCAAGATTAATTTGGTTGAAGTGCCGTTATTGGACATATCTTCAACGCTTATAAGAAAAAAAATAAAGGCAGGGTTATCAATCAAGTATCTTGTGCCTGAATCGGTTGAGAAGTATATTATTGATAATGCTCTTTACAGGATGTAAAAAATGTATACAGATTTCTGCATTAATCTTAGTCACTTATGTTACTATAATTATGGGGGCTTATTTTATGGATGAAAACCAAATTATTGAAAAACTAAGTACAATGATATCACCGAAAAGACTAAAACATTCAATAGGCGTAAGAGATACGGCAGAAGAACTTGCAAAACTGTATAATTGCGATGTAGGGAAGGCAAGATTGGCAGGACTACTGCATGACTGCGCTAAAGATATAGAAAAACAACAAATATTGCAATTATGTGACAATTTTGGTATAGTATTAGATGAAATTTCTAGAGTCCAAATCCAGTTGGCTCATGGCCCTCTTGGTGCTAAAATTGCTCAGCAACAGTTTGGTATAGAGGATGAAGAAATATTGGACTCTATTTATTATCATACCGTTGGAAAGGCAAACATGTCGTGTTTATGCAAAATTATCTACCTGGCGGACTATATTGAACCAAACAGGGATTTTCCGGGGGTTGAAAAAATAAGAGAAGCCGCATATAAAGATCTTAATGAGTCAATTTTGGTGGCCATTGATACAACAGTGAAATATGTTTTAGAAAGAAGAAAGTTAATCCATCCTAATACCATTGAAGCTAGAAATTACATTTTGCTGCACGAAAGAAAATGAACATAATAGGAGTGGTATTATGAATTTTAAAGTGTTTGTGCGATTAGTGTTGTTAATCGCAATCACCTTTACACTGGTAGCCGGGGTGGTGGCAGGTGGTGTTGCTCTTTCTTATCGAATTGCCGGTAATGAGGAGCAGATGGAACCGGAGTTTAGTGTAGGAGAAAGTTCCGACGATGTTGTTGATGAGCAGGAAGAGGTAACCGATGATAAAGAATATAAAGTGATAAATTTTCTTATACTTGGTGTGGACAAGGATGGTTATAGGACGGATACCATTATACTGGCCCAGTATAATGAGAAGACAAAGCAGGTAAATATGCTTCAGATTCCCAGGGATACGAAGATAGAAACGAACAGAAGCGATAAAAAAATAAATTCTGCTTATGCTTTTGGAAAGGAACAAGAACTTTTTAAAGCAATTAAGAATTTACTGGGTGTGGAAGTTGATAAGTATATATTATTAAATTATAAAGGGTTTAGAGAATTAATCGATGAAATTGGCGGAGTTAAAATATATGTACCTATTAATATGGATTACGATGACCCGGTACAGGGCCTTAGCATTAAGTTAAAAAAGGGAGAACAGGTTCTGGATGGGGCAAAAGCAGAACAGTTTGTTAGATTTAGGCAAAACAATGACGGTACGGGTTATCCTGAAGGAGACCTTGGAAGAGTTAAGGCGCAGCAGCAGTTTATTAATGCTGTGATTGAAAAAGTTTTTAGCATGAGGAATATATTTAAGATTCCAAGGCTGGTGTCCGTAATTGTACAAAATGTAAAAACGAATTTTACAATACAGGAGATTTGGAAATATGTAGATGATGCTCTTCAATTGGACAGAAATAAAATTAACATGTTCATACTTCCGGGGGAAGGGCTTTATATAGGTGATATTTCCTATTTCATCCATGACAAAGAAGAAACGGAAAAGTTAATAAATGAATATTTTCTTAATGAAGAAGATGATGAAGAAGGTATGAAAAACGATCAATCGGTAAATACTAGTGAAATAATACCTGAACAGGAAAAAAGCACATCTTTGGTGGATACAAAAAAGGATTACAAGGGCAGTTGGATTAACAGGTTTATAAAGGTTGAAGTGATTAATGGGACGGAGAACGATGAGTATTTTGATGAAACGGTTAAATACCTTAAAGACAAGGGGTTTAAAGTTGTTAATACCGGTAAACTGGAAGGGGTATTCTATAACAAGACAAAAATTATTGATCGTTCATCAAAAGGATTCTCAAAAGAAGTTTCGAAGGCATTGGGAAATGTTGAAACAGCCAAAGATATAGATAAAAGCAGTGAAGTGGATGTAACGGTAATTATTGGTGAAGACATGGAAGAATTATTAAAAGGTGGTAAGACGGTTTAAATGAAAAATTTGTTTTGGGAGGCAACAGAAAAAAGTGAAGTTGGATTCAGGAAAAATGGCTTTTAAAATTGTTGAGATCCTTGATGAAAAAAAGGCTCAAAATATAGATTTATTGGACATCAAAGATGTGTCATTGTTGGCAGATTATTTTGTTATATGCTCAGGTAATTCCGCTACTCAAATTAAAGCGCTGTCGGATGCTGTGGAGGAAAAGCTTGGGGAAATAGGATATTTCCCCAAGCATAAAGAAGGATACTCAAGTGCACGATGGATTCTGTTGGATTATGGCGAAGTGGTTGTACACATCTTTCATCATGAGTCCAGGGCATTTTATAATCTCGAACGGCTTTGGTCAGATGCACAACATGTGGATATTGAGTCTATTGTCAATAGGGTATAAAGACGAGGGGGAGAAAGAATGAGTTATAATTTTAGTGAAATTGAGCAGAAATGGCAAAAATACTGGGAAGAAAATAATTGTTTTGAAGTTCAGGAAAGCGATGACAGACCTAAATACTATGCACTTGAGATGTTTCCTTATCCGTCGGGTAACCTGCATATGGGACACGTGCGGAATTATTCTATTGGGGATGTGGTTGCACGGTACAAAACGATGAACGGCTATAATGTTCTTCACCCAATGGGATGGGATTCTTTTGGACTTCCGGCAGAAAATGCTGCCATGAAGCATGGGGTGCATCCAAACGAGTGGACCTGGTCCAATATTGAAAACATGAAAAGACAGTTAAAAGAACTGGGAATAAGCTACGATTGGAACAGGGAAGTAGCTACCTGTCATCCCAGCTACTATAAATGGACCCAGTGGATGTTCCTCCAATTATATAAACATGGGTTAGCATACAAGAAAAAATCCTTTGTTAACTGGTGCCCTTCCTGTGCCACAGTTTTGGCAAATGAACAGGTTGTAAATGGTAAGTGCGAACGCTGCAAATCGGATGTGGGCAAAAAGGATTTGGAACAATGGTTCTTTAAAATAACCGATTATGCTCAAAGGCTTCTGGATGATATTGACAAGTTGGCCGGATGGCCTGAAAAGGTAAAGGTGATGCAGTCCAATTGGATTGGGCGCAGTGAAGGAGCAGAGGTTAAATTTAAGGTTGATTCCATGGATATAACCCTTACGGTATATACAACCCGTCCCGATACCCTTTTTGGAGTATCTTATATGGTAATTGCTCCGGAACATCCTCTTGTCAGAGAATTGATCAAGGGAATGCCCCAGGAAAAAGAATGTTTGGAATTTATACATAAGATGCAGTTCTTAAATGAGATTACAAGAACTTCAAATGAGACGGAAAAAGAAGGTGTCTTTACTGGAAGATATGTTATTAATCCTGTGAACAACAAAAAGGTTCCTCTTTACATGGCCAATTATGTGCTTTTGGACTATGGAACCGGTATCGTTATGGGTGTGCCGGCTCATGACCAAAGGGATTTTGAGTTTGCAAGAAAATACAACTTGCCGGTCGAAGTGGTAATTCAGCCCGAAGGACAAAAACTGGACGGGGCAACCATGACGGAAGCATTTACGGCGGAAGGTATTATGGTCAATTCAGGAGAATACGACGGATTAAGAAATCGGGAGGCCATGGTAAAGATTATTGAAGATTTGGAAAAGAAAAATATTGGTACCAGAAAAGTAAATTACCGGCTGAGGGATTGGCTTATTTCACGGCAGAGATACTGGGGAGCACCCATACCGGTGATTTACTGTGATGAATGTGGAATAGTTCCCGTTCCGGAAGAAGACCTGCCGGTAATATTGCCCACCGATGTGGTGTTTACCGGTAAAGGAGAATCGCCTCTTAAAGGTTCCGAAACCTTTGTTTACGCTAAATGTCCTAAGTGTGGTAAAATGGGAACCCGTGAGACTGATACCATGGACACCTTTGTATGTTCATCCTGGTATTTTTTGAGGTATTGCGATCCTTCCAATGATAAGGAACCGTTTACCAAGGAGGCTGTGGACTATTGGATGCCCGTTGACCAATATATTGGCGGCGTGGAGCATGCAATCCTTCATCTCTTATATGCCCGCTTCTTTACAAAGGTGTTATATGACCTTGGATATGTATCGGTGGATGAACCTTTTACAAACTTGCTGACACAAGGAATGGTATTAAAAGACGGGGCTAAGATGTCCAAATCCCTTGGTAATGTAGTCAGCCCCGAGGAGATTGTGAATAAATACGGAGCAGATACTGCAAGATTGTTTATCCTTTTTGCATCACCTCCTGAAAAAGATTTGGAATGGAGTGACCAGGGGGTTGAAGGATGCTTCCGCTTTTTAAACAGGGTTTGGAGAATTGTAGAAGATATGACAGAAGCCATAAAGGACGCACCTGAAGGCGGAACGGATGCCTATACCCGCGAGGATAAGGAACTCCTTTATGTCATGCATGCGGCCATCAAAAAGGTTACGGAAGATATAAGTGAAAGGTTTAATTTTAATACTGCAATCAGTGCTATTATGGAATTTGTAAATGCCCTTTATCAGTATAAAGAAAAGGTTATAAAGGAAGACTATAAGCCTTCACTGTTAAAGGATGCTATGGAAAAACTGATACTGCTTCTTGCTCCTTTTGTTCCGCATATAGCGGAAGAATTATGGCATAAGATTGGCAAAGAGGGAAGTGTTCACAAGCAAAAATGGCCGTCCTACGATGCAAAAGCGCTTGCCAGGGACGAAGTTGAAATTGCTGTTCAAATAAACGGAAAGGTCAGGGATAGGATAATGATTCCGGCAGGATTAAGCCAGCAGGAGATGGGAAAAGCAGCCATGGAAACTGCCAGAATACGTGAATTGATTAATGGAAAGGAAGTAGTAAAGGTTATCGCAGTACCCAAGAAATTGGTTAATATTGTAATTAGGTAGAATTATGTTTTATCCTTGTCCAACAATTATACGTATAATATATAGAGTGTAGATAAATCAACGGGACGCTGCCCAAAGCGTCCCGTAAATATGTATTGGATTCATTTTCTGCGGTCTTTGTATATGTACCGGATTTTACTGTCATTAACATATATGTACCTATTTCTCTTAATTCTTCTTGAGCTGGCTATTTTCAATATCAGTATAGCTACTGTAAACGCACCCAGTGCTCCAAGGACTGCCTTAAACCATAGCTTATTTGTTAAAGAACTTGCTATGGACATTGTTTGATTTGTTACAGCTACTATGGGCTCTTTTTCTATGCTGCGGTCAGAAATCAGGTTTACCTTTCCAAGCACTTGCCCCTGGTATTTATAGGTGACGGTTCCAATCACATCTCCTTTTTTTATGGGTGCCCGTATATCGGATAAAAGTGTTATATCCTTTTCAATTTCTTCTTTCTTAACATCCTTTGGCAATAATGCTTCCAGGTATTGATCCGATTGCAGAATAATATAATCACTGTCTTTTGCTTCTGCCACAGGAGATTCTTCTACAATGTCACCGGGACGTACGATGGTTTGAGTGCTGAAATTATTAAAACCATACTCAAGCAATTTAATGGTATCTTCATATATTTGAAGTTTGCCGTCCACTGCTTTTCCGCCCATTACAACTGTAATCAGCTCT
>JAAYHJ010000071.1 GCA_012735465.1 Clostridiaceae bacterium | reverse complement strand
TAAAAAAACTCCAATATCAACAATTTTAAAGGGCATACAACGCAGCGGGTATGTGATATAGCCCGTTGTATCAAAAAGATGGGGATACCTTTAAGTTTAATTATCCTACAACAAATTGACACTATCACTGCATATATACCCTATATGGTAAAGACTATGCAAAGGCAATGCTGCCTCTGGACTACAATATGGAGGGCATACGCATAAAAGGAATGATTGGAAAGGCGGAAATTGCAAGGCCGAACCGAGCTATGCAGAGCTTTTTTATAAATGGCAGGTATATAAAAAGCAAGATTCTAACCGAAGCCGTAGAAGAAGCCTATAAAAATGTGCTGACCGTCAACAAATATCCTGTGGTGGTTTTGCACATGGACATTCATCCGACATGGGTGGATGTTAATGTTCATCCCACTAAACTGGAAATTAAGTTTTCCGACGAAAAGCAGGTGTATCAGGCAGTTTATTGGGCAGTTAAAAATGCACTATATGCGCAAAAAAATATTCCTGAAATGGTAATGCCCAAACAAAATTTATTTGAGTATCACGATGATTTTTTGGATAACCCAGGTACGGTAAAGGTAAGTGCAGAGAAAGTAGAACAGCAAAACATATATGGAATAAAAAAGGACAGTGGCCAACCTATTGGGCACAACGGAATATATAATACATATAAAGATACATATAAGGATACATATAAGGAAAATGAGCAGTTAGGGGATGAACAAAAAGAATCTTTTAATGATGTGCATGAAGAATACTTAAAAGTTATCGGGCAAATTTTTGATAGTTATATCATAGTTCAAAAAGGTAACGAAATGTTGCTTATTGACCAACATGCGGCCCATGAACGGATAAGGTACGAACAGTTAAAAAAGCAATATAACGATGGGAATTTATATTCCCAGGTTTTGCTGGTGCCTGTTGTAGTTTCTTTGTCTGCTTTGGAGATGGAAATTTTAAAAGATAACATGATTTTTTTTAAAAACATAGGGTTTGAAATAGAAGATTTTGGGAATAATTCAATTATGATCAGGCAAGCGCCCATTTCTGTTGAACAACAGGTATTAAAGGACTTGTTTATTGAACTGGTGGAAATGCTGGAAAACACAAAAAATGAAAAGATAACGGAAACCCAGTCTCGTGCCTTGTATACCATTGCCTGCAAGGCAGCAGTAAAAGCAAACCGTCCCATGCATATACGGGAGATGGAAGCACTGGTAGGGGAAATTTTGAAACTGGAAAACATAAATACTTGCCCCCATGGAAGGCCGATTATTGTATCCATGTCAAAATATTATTTAGAAAAGCAGTTTAAACGTATCCAATGATCAAAGGAAGTGAGGTTTAAAAATGGAGCAAAAACCTTTGGTTGTCATAGTGGGGCCGACAGCGGTGGGTAAAACGGGGCTGTCCATAGAACTGGCTCTGAGAATAAACGGTGAAATTGTATCGGCCGATTCAATGCAGGTGTATAAGTATATGGATATTGGGACGGCAAAAGCAACGCCTCAGGAACGCAAGGGTGTTAAACATTACTTGTTGGATGAAGTGGCACCCGACGAAGAGTTTAGCGTTGCAAGGTATAAAAAGCTGGCAGATGCTTATATTGACCTTATTATTTCAAAAGACAAGATTCCAATTATGGTTGGGGGAACAGGCTTGTATATAAATACGGTTATAGATAATATTCAGCTATCGGAAACGATATGTGATTGGGAGTACAGGGATGAACTAAAAAAACTGGCTGAAGAGAAGGGCAATGAATATGTGCATGATTTGCTGAAACAGGTTGACCCTGAATCGGCCAGGAGGCTGCATGTGAATGATTTAAGAAGGGTAATCCGTGCCCTGGAAGTATATAAATACACCGGCGTTCCCATTTCAAAGCACCAGGAGCTGTCACGCAGCCAACCTTCACCTTATAAGCTTGCCATGATAGGCCTTACGATGGACCGTAAGTGGCTTTATGAAAGAATCAACAAAAGAGTGGATCAAATGATGGAGCAGGGATTGTTGGAAGAAGTAAGAAAGCTTCTTGATATGGGCTACAGCAGGGATTTGGTTTCCATGAAAGGGCTCGGATATAAGGAAATGATTGAGTATATATATGGTGAAACGTCCTTGGAAGAGGCGGTGGAAATATTAAAGAGAAATACTCGTCGATATGCAAAAAGGCAACTGACATGGTTCAGGAAGGATAAGCGCATTTACTGGATAGAGATACAAAAATCCGATTCTCAGGAAGAACTGATGGAAAAATGTCTAAAATATATAGAAAAAAATGGTATAGTATAGTATAATGTTGTTAAAGGATGGGGCCATACCTTAAAATACTTAAAACAACATGAATGTAATTTCTTAAGAAATTGCATCAAAGGGTGAGAGTATGCGGGTTTGCCTCGTTAAAATAAAAAAATAAAAAATCAGAAAAAAATTTTTATGTTGATTAGGGGAGGATAAAGGATGAACAAAGGTACAATTAACTTACAAGATGTATTCTTGAATCAGGTCAGAAAAGAGCATATTCCTGTGATTGTTTATCTGACAAATGGATTCCAGCTAAGGGGAATGGTAAAAGGGTTTGACAATTTCACTGTGGTGTTGGATTCCGATGGAAAACAACAATTGGTTTATAAACATGCAATTTCAACTGTAATTCCCTCAAGGCAAATAAATTTGATGATTAATAATACAAATGAAAAAGAAGATTAATATTTGCTAAAAAGGTCTTTGCTTGGAGAATATCAAGGACCTTTTTACTATTTAATTAAAAATACATTTGCCCATTTTGTTAAAAAGGATTAATCAAGCAGGATTTTTTTTATTTATGTAGAAATATACAAGTATGTCTTTAGGAGGAATAAAAATGGGCAGGTTTACAAAGGTAGTAATGTTTGTGGTTGTACTGATATATATATGGTGTTTATATATTTACTTAAATACACCGATTAGAACGGATATTGTAAAAATGGGATTGCTGGAAGACAGTGAAAATGTTACCGCATATTTAATAAAAGATGAAAAGCTTTTATACTCAAATTACGGGGAAAACTTTGATGAAATTGCAAAAGAAGGGGAGAGGGTTTCCAAGGGGTCAAAGATAGCAATAATATACAAAAATGATGTAGACCCCAAAATTCAGGAAGCACTGAAAAAAATTAATGAAAGGATTGCCGATATCAGCAGCAATCAAGCCAATAATGCTTTATTTTCCGGGGATTTAAAAAAACTGGATGACCAAATTAGAAGTAAGATTGACGAGGTAATAAATGCATCCCGCAATGGAGAAGCTTCAATGCTTTCAAAATTAAAAAGTGATATTAACCAGTTGTTGGATAAAAAGATGATTATTAGCGGTGAAAAGGGTGCGAGCGGTAAAAATCTGGAGGCATTGCAAAAAGAAAAGGAAAGTTATGAACAGCAGTTGAGCTCCAGCAAAATGGATCTGATTGCAGAAGTGTCGGGGGTAGTATCTTATCAGCTGGATGGACTGGAACAAATACTAAATCCTGAAAAAATAAATGAATTTACACCGGAAGATTTTGAAAGCCTTGAACGGCTTAATTTGAGCAATGCGCAAGCAGACAAGGAACTGCGGCCCATTGCTAAAATCATAGACAATTATAAATGGTATATTGGATTTCTGATGGATGCCGATAAAGTATACCCGATGAAAGTTGGAGAAAAAGTTAAGATAAGGTTTAGGGATTTGAAAGATAAAGTAATAGATGCATCGGTTTATTTTATTTCTGAAGAACAGAAAGGAAAAGTAGTTGTAGTATTGTGTTCAGATAAGTATATAGATTCCTTTTCATCAATGCGTAAGGTAAATGTGGATATCATAAAAAGCTCCTATTCAGGGTTTAAGATACCGGTATCTGCTATTAGGGTTAAGGATGGGAAAACAGGTGTTTATATAATTTCCGACCAGGTCGTAAGATTCCGGGAGGTGGAGATTATTTATAAAAATGATAATTTTGCAATTGTAAAAGAAAATAGTACAAATAAGAATGGCTTGCTTTTGTACGATGAAGTAATCACAAAGGGTAAAGATATTGAAGAAGGCAAATTAGTCCGATAGGTGAGGTGCAATGGATAAATTAAAAGAAAACATTATTAACATAAAGAATCGTATTGCCAGGGCGGCTCAAAAAGCAGGCAGAAGTGCAGATGAGATTACATTGGTTGCGGTTACAAAAACGGTTGCCCCGGATATAATAAATCAGGCAATTGAATTAGGGATTAGAAATATAGGTGAAAATAAAGTCCAGGAGCTTCTAAGTAAGTATGATGTGATTGAAAGAAAAGGAGATGTTCACTGGCATCTTATAGGTCATTTGCAGACAAATAAAGTAAAGTATATTGTTGACAAAGTTGATTTAATACATTCGGTGGACAGCATTAGGCTTGCAGAAGAAATCAATAAAAGAGCACAAAAAATTAATAGGGTTGTGGATATATTGATCCAGGTAAATGTGTCCCAGGAAAGCAGCAAATTTGGTATTGAAGTCAGTCAGTGCGATGAAATCATAAGGCATATTAGTGCGTTGCCCTATATTAGGATAAAAGGCCTAATGACAATAGCACCTTTTACCCAGGACCCTGAGGAAGTAAGACCTTATTTTAGAATGCTTCGCAATTTGTCCATTGACATAAAACAAAAAAAATATGATAATGTTAGTATGGAGTACTTATCAATGGGAATGACAGGGGATTTTGAAGTTGCAATTGAGGAAGGAGCCAATCTGGTTAGGATCGGTACTGCAATTTTTGGTGAGCGCAATTATAATTAAATTTAAGCCAGGATCATGATAGGAGGTATGAGAATGAGCGGTTTTTTTAATAAGGTGCTTAATTTTGTGGGACTGGAAAGTCAAGAGGAAGTGGAGCAGGAAGTTATGGAAAAAGATGAAATGATGGAACCGGAATATGTGCCTCAAATGAAAAAAAGAAGCAAGATTGTCAACATACATACCACTACCCAGTTAAAGCTGGTTGTGATGCAGCCGGAGAGCTTTGATGATGCCCAGGATATTGCGGATCATCTGAAGAGTAAAAAACCGATTGTGATTAATCTGGAAGAGGTAGAAAAAGATGTAGCCAGGAGAATAGTGGACTTTTTAGGCGGTGCGGTATATGCCTTGGATGGCAATATACAAAAGGTATCAAATGGCATTTTTTTAGTTGCTCCATATAATGTAGATATAATGGGAGATTTTAAGGATGAGCTAAGAAATAAGGGTGTATTTCCTTGGAGTTTATAAAGAATAAGGCATAAATTTGGAGGAAAAAATGGTAGTACAATTAACATTAATAAAAGTACTTGAAATCATGGGATACTTGATTTTTGCTCGTGTAATAATATCCTGGTTGCCTATTGATAGGGACAACCCGATAGTGCAGTTTATATATCAGGTTACTGAACCGGTCCTGGCGCCTGTTAGAAATTTAATCAGCAAATCATCTATGGGTGGGGGATTGATGATTGATTTTTCACCCATTATTGTTTGGCTTTTGATAGAGTATATAATAATACCGCTTATTCATGCTTTTGTGCGTTTTTAACGGTTGCTATGTTTAATAAACAGGAAATATTAGAGACGGTTTCCGCTTCAGAAGACAGGCTTTTTATTTCAAAGGTACTGGACCAGGCTCTTTTATCTTTAAAATACCACGAGCAAAGATATACATCTTTTTTGGACCCTCATCAGCAAAAAGTGTTGCAGAAAAAATTAACCAAGATAAGTGACATTGGATTTCATTTTTGGGGTGGATATAAGGAAGCGGAACGTAAAGTATTGGCCGTATATCCGAACTACATTTATCCTGAAGAAAACCAATATCCTATCTCCATCTTAGAGATATCCGGTCGTGATTTGGACGGGCTTAGTCACAGGGATTTATTGGGAGCAATACTATCCCTGGGTATAAAAAGGGAAAAGATTGGCGATATTCTCATTGATGACTCAAAAGGCTATGTGTTTGCCATATCGGACATTTGTTCTTATCTTTTAATTAATCTCAGGAAGGTGAAAAACTGTAAGGTTCTTGTCCGTGAAATTGATGATCATAATTTATCCCTTCCCGAGAAAAAATTTAAGGAAATACGTGGTACGGTAGCATCAATAAGGTTGGATGCAGTGCTTAGTGTAGCACTTGGTATGTCCAGGAGTAAGGTCCTGCAATATATAAGTTCTGAAAAAGTAAGCGTAAACTGGGAATTGGCCGTATCTGCTTCACAGATGATTAAAGCTGGAGATGTTATTTCGATAAGGGGACATGGAAGAATGATTCTAGACCAAGTTGGGGGAACCACCCGAAAAGGTAGGCTGAATATCACAGTAAAGAGATTCATTTAGGAGGCTGGTCCGATGTTGACACCGATGGATATTGAGAATAAAAAGTTCAGGAAGAAAATTTTTGGTTATAATGAATTGGAAGTGGAAGAATTCCTAACAAAAATTGTTGAGGATTATGAGGCACTGTATAAAGAAAATATTGAGCTGAAGGATAAAATTGCCGTACTAAATGAAGGAATTCAGCATTATAAATCGATTGAGGAGACTCTGCAGAATACCCTGTTGGTTGCACAAAGTACCGGGGAAGAAATTAAAAAGAATGCATATGCCAAAGCAGATACTATTATAAAAGAAGCGGAAATGAAAGCAGAGCAATTGATTGCTGATGCAAACCAGGAGGTTTCAAAGATTAAATATAGATATGAAGAACTAAAACGGAATTTTGGTGTTTTTAAAGCAAAGATTGAATCATTGATTTATGCCCAGCTGGAAATGATGAAGGATATTGCCTCCAAAATTGACGATTAACACAAATGTCTTTATGCTTGACATTTGATACATAATAGAATATAATTTGTAAAAATCAATATTGCCAATGTGATGAAAGGGAAGAGTAGGTATTGATGCTTTTCAGAGAGCCGGTGTGTGGTGTGAATCCGGTAAAGCAGTATATACTGAAAATCACCCTGGAGCTGCCTCCTGAACCCAGTAGTAGGGAAGGCCGGTGTGGATTTACCGTTATAAAGGAAGAGATGCCATGGAACAGGGATTGGCTTTATGCTGTTCTTTCCATGGTAAGAAGGGTGGTACCGCGAGAACTCTTTTCGTCCCTTGGTGGATGGAAGAGTTTTTTTTCGCTTATTATAATATTGTAATATTAGTTAATTGAAATAGTAGAAGGAGTGAGTATTATGCCAGTTGATTATGGTAAAACGCTTAATTTGCCAAAAACCAAGTTTCCAATGAGGGCAAATCTTCCTGCCAGGGAACCGGAATTTATTAAAAAATGGGAAGAAATGAAACTGTATCAAAAACTCATTAAGAAGAATGAAGGGAAACCCTTATATATACTCCATGACGGTCCGCCTTATGCCAATGGAGATATACATTTGGGACACACATTAAATAAAATATTAAAAGATATAATAGTAAAATTCAAAAATATGGACGGGTATAATGCGCCCTATGTTCCCGGCTGGGATACCCATGGACTGCCTATAGAACAGCAGGCCATTAAAAAGCTGGGGATTAACAGGCACGAAGTAGGGCCGGTTAAGTTCAGGCAGGCTTGTAAGGATTTTGCGCTTAAATACATTGATATCCAAAGGGAACAATTCAAACGCCTTGGGGTTATTGGGGATTGGGAAAACCCTTATTTAACCCTTACTCCTGAGTTTGAAGCAAAACAAATTGAAATCTTCGGAGAGATGGCAAAAAAAGGGTATATATATAAAGGCTTAAAACCTGTTTATTGGTGTCCGGAATGTGAAACAGCTCTGGCGGAAGCTGAAATTGAATATAATGAAGATAAAACCGAGTCCATATACGTAAAATTTGCGGTGAAAGATGATAAGGGCAAGTTTAGCGGAATTGTTGATGATTTAAGCAAGGTGTATTTTGTAATTTGGACCACCACAACCTGGACACTTCCCGGTAACCTTGCCATTTGCCTGAATCCCGATTTTGAATACAGCCTCGTAAAAGTTGAGGATGAGGTATATGTAATAGCAACTGGGCTGATTGAAAATGTAATGAAAGCAATCAAGAAAGAATCTTTTAATATATTGGCGAAATTTACCGGTAATGAGTTGGAGTTTATTACATGTAAGCATCCTTTCCTTGACAGGGATTCCATTGTAATATTGGGCGACCATGTCACACTTGAAGCCGGTACCGGATGCGTCCATACAGCTCCCGGGCATGGTGCGGAAGACTTTGAAGTATGCCAGAAATACGATATTCCTGTAGTGGTGCCTGTTGACAGCAAAGGATATCTAAAGGAAGAAGCAGGAAAATTTGCCGGATTGTATTATGAAAAATCCAATGCAGAGATTATCAAGGAACTAAGGGAAAGCGGCCACTTGCTTGCTGTCGAAACAATTATCCACCAGTATCCGCACTGCTGGAGATGCAAAGACCCGATTATTTTTAGAGCAACAGAACAGTGGTTTGCATCCATAGAAGGTTTCAGGGATGCGGCCCTGGAGGCAATAAAAGGAGTGGAATGGGTTCCCGAATGGGGCGAAGAACGCATTACAAACATGGTAAAAGACCGGACCGACTGGTGTATTTCAAGGCAAAGGATGTGGGGTGTGCCCATACCAATTTTCTATTGCAATGACTGCGGCAAAGAACTTATAAATGATGAAACACTGGCAGCCGTAATCAAACTGTTTAGAGAAAGGGGTTCCGATGCCTGGTTTGAACTGGAAGCAGATCAAATATTGCCTGAAAATACAAAGTGTACATGTGGTGGAACCCACTTTACAAAAGAAAAAGATATCATGGATGTATGGTTTGATTCCGGTTCCAGCCATGCAGCGGTGTTGGAAACAAGGGATGATTTGCGTTGGCCTTCCGATATGTATCTAGAAGGAAATGACCAGTACCGCGGATGGTTCCAATCATCACTGCTTACATCCGTTGCTGCAAGAGGCAAAGCCCCCTATAGGACTGTGCTCACCCACGGTTTTGTGGTAGACGGTGAAGGAAGGAAAATGTCCAAATCCTTGGGTAATGGTATTGATCCGATGGAAGTTATAAAAGAATACGGGGCAGATGTTTTGCGCCTGTGGGTTGTGTCGGCTGATTATAGGTCGGATGTCCGCATTTCAAAGGATATATTAAAGCAGCTTTCTGAAATATATAGAAAGATTCGCAATACGGCCCGTTTTATCATGGGTAATTTAAACGATTTTAACCCGGATACCGATGCAGTAACTTATGATGAATTATATGAAATTGATAAATGGGCATTGATGAGATTTAATAAACTGATAGATAAGGTATTACAGTCATACAGAAAGTACGAATACCATATTCTATACCATGCTATACACAATTTCTGCGTTATCGATATGAGTAATATTTATCTGGACATTATTAAAGACCGCTTATATGTTGAAAGAGCTGATTCATCCGGCAGAAGGGCAGCACAGACGGCTATGTTTGAAATACTGGACGGACTGGTTAGACTTCTTGCTCCCGTGTTAGCCTTTACATCGGAAGAAATTTGGATGCTTATGCCCCATAGAAGTTCTGATAACAGCGAAAGCGTATTATTCAATGATTTGCCAGGGGTTAACGAAAAGTATTTGGATGCATCTTTAGAAGAAAAGTGGAATAAAATTTTACAGGTAAGGTCCGATGTGTCCAAGGCCCTTGAAATTGCCAGAACAGAAAAAGCTCTTGGAAATTCACTGAATGCGGCAATTACATTATATGCCGATGATAGATTTTATGATTTCTTAAAGTCCATTGAAAAGGATTTGGAAACAATATTTATTGTTTCAGCAGTCAGCGTGAAGAAAGATACCGAGTTAGAGGACGGTACTGAGGCCTATAAAGGTACAGAAACACCGGGTCTATATGTGCTGGTTTCAAAAGCTCCGGGAGAAAAATGTGAGAGATGCTGGATGGTAAATGAAACGGTAGGACAGGATGAAGAGCACAAGACCCTTTGCAAAAGATGCAGCGAAATTATCAGAACGATACTTTAAAACTAATAATATAGTCAGCCCTTAAACCGGCTGGCTATATTATTAATGTTATTATTATAGGCAGGACGGTGATATGGTGGAACAGCTAAACATTTTAATTGAAGAATCCAAGAAAAGCTATCCCATATATTTTGAAGAAGATTTCATGAGACTTCCGATTGTTTTAAAAGAAAAGAAAATTGCAAATAAGGTATTGATTGTGACCGACTCAAATATAAGTCCAATTTATGGAGAACAGCTAAAAGAGCTGTTGGAAAGTTGTGGTGTGGAAACATATCTGTTTGTTTTTAAAGCCGGTGAAAAAAGCAAGAATCTGGATACCATTGAATCCATTTATGAGCAATGCTTGAAACATAGGCTGGACAGAACTTCCACTTTGATTGCATTGGGAGGCGGGGTAACCGGCGACATAGCAGGTTTTGCCGCTTCCACGTTTATGAGGGGCATCCATTTTGTACAGGTTCCCACCAGCCTTTTGGCGCAGGTGGACAGCAGTGTCGGAGGGAAAGTGGGGGTTGATTACTGCGGCAGTAAAAATATTATAGGTTCCTTTTATCAGCCCGAATTGGTATATACAAATGTAAATACCCTTAAGACATTGCCTGAAAGGGAATTTTTAGCAGGACTTGCGGAAGTGATAAAGCACGGCATGATATTCGATTATGATTTTTTTGTATACCTTGAAGAGAAGGCACAAGATATATTGGAATTAAAAGCCGATGCATTAAAGTACCTGGTTAAAAAAAATTGCTGTATAAAAGCACAGGTGGTGCAACAGGATGAAAAGGAACAAGGGCTGCGTGCCATACTTAATTTCGGGCATACCTTTGGACATGCAATTGAAAGCAGTATGAATTTTTCTTTACTGCATGGGGAATGCGTGGCAATTGGTATGGCATTGGCATGTAAACTGGCTTATACGAAAAAAATGATAACTTATGAAGAATTCATGAGGCTGGTGAACTTGCTGAAGCTATATAAATTGCCGACCGAAATAAAGGGAGTTGACCCTGATAAAATTTATGAGGAAATGCTTAGAGATAAAAAACAAATGAATAATAAGTTAAAATTCATATTGCCCACGGGTATAGGAAAAGTGATACAGACAACCGATGTAACAAAGGAAGAGATTATAGAAAGTTTTAAAGACGGTTAAAATTAAAGTCATAAAAATATATTTTTAGTGCTTGTCATTTACATTTTTGTAAATAAAAAAGGTGCTGGATTAATAATTACCAACACCAAAGACTATGGAGCGTGTTTTGTTTTATAAAATTTTAAAGTTCTGTTTGTACTTTGACTATATTCCCGGCATGATATTTTTCGCGTAATTTTGGTTTTTCTATTTTGCCTGTAGGATTGCGCGGTACCTTGTCAAATATGATTTTTCTGGGACGTTTGTATCGGGGCAGGGAAGAACAAAACTCCATTATTTCTTCTTCGGTACATTCATAGCCGGGCTTAACCTCTATGATTGCTGCAGCTATTTCTCCAAGGCGCTTATGGGGAAGACCGATTACTGCAGCATCTTTTATTTTATGATAGCCCCGCAAAAAATCTTCAATTTGAACAGGATATATGTTTTCACCGCCTGTAATAATTACGTCTTTTTTTCTGTCCACCAGGTATATGAAACCGTCTTCATCCATATAGGCCATGTCGCCGGTAAACAGCCAGCCGTTTTTTAATACCGATGCGGTTGCTTCGGGGTTCTTGTAATAGCACTTCATAACGCCCGGTCCGCGTACTACAAGTTCACCAATCTGTCCCTGGGGAACCGGGATACCGTTATCATCCACAATACAAGCTTCCCAGCCATAACCGGGCTTACCTATTGCTCCGACTTTATGTATGTTTTCTACTCCAAGATGAACACAACCAGGGCCTATTGACTCGGAAAGGCCGTAATTCGTATCATAAAGGTGGTTGGGGAAATATTCTTTCCAGCGCTTTATAAGGCTTGGAGGAACAGGCTGCGCTCCAATGTGCATAAGCCGCCACTGTTCAAGATTGTAATCTTCAAGCTTTACCTCGCCGGATTCGATGGCATCCAATATGTCCTGTGCCCACGGTACCAGAAGCCATACTATGGTTACCTTTTCTTCTGAAATTGTACGAAGTATCCATTCCGGGGATACACCTCTTAGCAAAACTGCTTTGCTTCCGGCAAGCAGGCTGCCAAACCAATGCATTTTAGCGCCGGTATGGTACAGCGGAGGTATGCAGAGAAAATTGTCTTCGCGTGTCTGGCCATGATGCTTCTGCTCTGTAATGCAAGAAGATACAAGACTTGCATGGGAATGAAGAATGGCTTTGGGAAAACCTGTTGTTCCGGAAGAAAAATATATAGCAGCATCGTCCTCATCGGAAATAGAAACATTTGGCTCCGTACATGGACAAACCGAGGCAAACTTATCGTAACTCTCTGCAAACTCCGGACAATTAGGTCCCACATAAAAAAGAGTCTTAACGTCCGGGATTTCATTGCGTATTGCTTCTATACGATCTATAAACTCTTCACCAAAGACCAGCATGGAAACATCCGCAAGCTGCAAACAATATTTAATTTCTTCTGCCGTATAGCGGTAGTTAAGTGGCACAGCCAGGGCTCCTGATTTAAGGATTCCAAAGTATATGGGCAGCCATTCGATGCAATTCATCAGCAATATTGCAACCTTATCCCCCTTTTTGATGCCCCTTTCAAGAATCAGGTTGGCAAACTTATTTGCCCTGCGATTAAATTCAGCCCAGGTCATTTCTTTTCTATAATATCCGTTAGCGCCGGCCTCAACAAGAGCAAACTCCTTCCAGGACAGATTGCGCTTTCCTCTTAGTTCGGGATTAATTTCGATAAGACTGATTTCATCGCCGTATAATTCGGAATTTCTAATTAAAAAATTGGTAATAGGCATTTTTTCACTCCCCTAATTATATTATTTTAATTTATATAACCATAAGTGAATTATTTTCTGAAAAAATCACTTTTGTGTTGTAAAAAAAACCCATCCTTTATGCTTAAAAGGACGAGTTTTTGGCTCGTGTTACCACCTTTAGTTTACAGGTAATTCACATTACCTGCCTCAATAAGTATACCGTAAGTATACTTATACACTGTAACGGGTGCAAGCCCGTCGCAGCCTACTGGGAAGTTTCCGTTCGGTGCGAAGCTCAAAGATGTATTCACAGTCAACCTTGCCATGCCCCTCTCATCAACCGGGTACTTTCTGTATGGATTATTGACTGCTACTTCTTCTTGTCATAGCTTTTTTATGATATTAGATTGTCTTAATACTTTATATGTATCATGTATATGCCATCTATTATAGACGACATACACATGAGTTTGCAACTGTTTCATGGAAAGAAAAGATTTGATTATTTACCAAGAATTCTTGCTATTTCTGCGACATCCTTATCCCCTCTGCCTGAGAGGTTAATAACAATTATCTTATCTTTATCAAGCTCGCCTGCAAGTTTCATACCGTAAGATATAGCATGGGAACTTTCAATTGCCGGAATAATACCCTCAACCTTTGAAAGGGTAAGGAATGCTTCTATAGCTTCCTTGTCGGTAACCGTAACATACTGCGCCCTTCCACTGTCCTTATAAAAACAATGTTCCGGACCCACACCGGGGTAGTCCAATCCTGCTGCAATTGAGTATACAGG
>JAAYHJ010000070.1 GCA_012735465.1 Clostridiaceae bacterium | reverse complement strand
TTGCAAAAGATTATGAGGTTTTGACATTGGGCGATACCAGTGCAGTAATAGAAAACCTTAAATTGCCCACAGTAGGTCAATATGGAAGTACAATCACATGGGTTTCCAGTGATGAAACCGTTATAAGTAATACGGGTGTAATTTACAGCGGAGACGAGGATAAAACCGCTACCCTTACTGCTACCCTTACAAGGGGAGGAATATCTAAAACAAAAACCTTTGAGGTAACGGTAAAAAATAAAGAAGCTGTAGCCTACGCCATATTGAATGAGGCAGCAGATAAGCTCAACATACCCAATGCCGATGATATTCGAGGAAACATTACTTTACCTTCAACCGGAGAAAAGGGTACCACCATTAAATGGGAAACCGACAGGCCTGACGTTGTAAATGTAAATGAAATAGTAAATGAGGGCTATGACAATACACCTCCGGGGATTGTTACAAGGCAGGATACCGATGTACGGGTAAAGTTAACTGCTACTATTACCTATGGAGAAAAGAGTATTACAAAGGAAATCCCAATTACGGTAAAGGCAAAGCCGAAAGAATTAAACGAAGATGATTTTAAGGGATATTTAATGGCTCATTTTACAGGTGAAAGTGCAACGGGAGAACAAATTTATTTTGCAACCAGCAGGGATGGATTGCACTGGCAGGACCTGAATGATTCCGAGCCTGTACTGGTATCGGATGTGGGTGAAAAAGGTGTTCGTGACCCTTCGATTATACGTTCTGCAGAAGGCGATAAATTTTATATGCTTGCAACCGATTTAAGAATTGCCAGCGGAAAAGGCTGGGATGTAGCTCAGTTCAGCGGAAGTACATCATTGGTGGTATGGGAATCTACAGACCTTGTAAACTGGTCAGCTCCCCGCTTGATAAATGTGGCCGGTTCCATTTACAGAGCAGGCTGTGCATGGGCACCGGAAGCAATTTATGATGAAAGAACAGGCGAATATATTGTTTACTGGGCAACCATAGCAACAACGGAAAGAGGAGAAAAAATACCGCCAAAGATTTACTATTCAAAAACAAGGGATTTTTATAATTTTACACCTGCCCAGGTATATATAGATCGACAGAATTCCATTGGTCTTATAGATACCCAAATCATAAAAGTGGATAACAGCATCGGTGGATACAAATATTATAGGGCTTCAGGAGACGGACAGATAACCTTTGAAGGAAGCAATGAAATATTTGGTACATGGGATGTTCTGGGAGACCTCAGACCTGTAGGCCTGACCGGAAATGATGTGGAAGGACCGATCATATTTAAGTTTAACGGTAGAGATGAATGGTGCATAATGGTGGACCAGTATGCTTCCGGTAGGGGATACCTTCCAATCGTAACAAAGGATTTGTCCGATCCCAATAGCTTTAGAAGATTAGATTCATCAGAATATTCCCTTGGAGCTAACAGGAAGAGACATGGGAGCGTTTTAAACATAACAGAAGAGGAATACAATGCCCTAATGGCCAAATGGGGTGATTTGGTTACACCGCCGGATGAAGAAGAACAGGAGGAACCGGTTCTTGAGTACAATTTTGACGAAGTAAGGACAGGAAATGAGGTTCAGGATGCTTCGGGTAATAATCGTACGGGGACCTTGTATGGAAATGCAACTTATGTAATGGATGCAGAAAAAGGTTCCCAGGTGCTGTACTTAGATGGCACAAGCAATACCTATGCCGCTTTCCCGCAAGGTTTCTTTGATGGGAGAGATACTTTTTCCATATCCATGGACGTTAAACCCGTAACGGTATCAGGCTTCTTCTTTACCTTTACCATAGGAAAGAATGATACAAAGTATATGTTCTTAAGAACGCGGGATACGGAAATACGCAATGCCATTACGGTAGCATCCTACCCTAATGAACAAGAAGTCTTAGCAAACACAAGCTCTATAGCCAATAAATGGATAAACATAAAACTTATAATTACTCCTACCAGCATGTCTCTTTATAAAGACGGCATATTGTTAGCAGAAAATAAAAATGTAACCATATCCGTAACGGATTTAGGAAAGAATTTATTGGCTTACTTAGGAAAATCCTTTTACTCAGGAGACCAATACTTTAGAGGTTACTTTGATAATGTAAAGGTATATAATCGGGTTCTTGCAGAAGAAGAAATTGCTAAAGAAGCAGGGGATGAAGCAAAACAGATATTGCTTCAAAAGGCTAAAAACGAGCTTACATTGGGAGATACTTCGGCTGTTACAGGAAACCTGACTCTTCCCACCATCGGACCTTATGGTACTACCATATCATGGGCGTCCAGTGATGAAAGCGCAATTTCCAATACGGGAGTAGTTACTCTGAAAGATGAGGAACAAGTTGTAAAACTGACTGCAACAATTGAGTTTTACGGGGTAAAAACCACAAAAGAGTTTACAGTAACACTTGTATCCCAAAATGATATAGCTAAAACCATTATCAATAAGATATATATACCCTATGTACTGACCGAAGGAGATGTATTGCCTACTTCCGTAGATGGTGTTTCCATATCGTGGGGCAGCAGTGATACATCTGTTATTGGAAATGACGGAAGTATTAAGCCTCCATCGGAAGGCATGGTATCAGTGACCTTGACTGCAGCAGTGTCCTATAACGGACAGCAGGCTTCTAAATATTTTAATGTTAAAGTAATGGAAAGTTCTCCTTCCTATATATTGAGCTATATCCGAACAGGAAGTTCTTTTGTAACCGATTCAATGCACTTAGGATATAGTGCGGACGGAAACAACTTTGTAGCACTGCACGATAATACAGGTATATTGTATCCAAAAGCCGATTTTGTCACAAACAGTGTTGTGGGAATTACAAAGAAATTAAGAAATCCATACATCTTCAGGATGGAAGACGGAAACTTTGGTATAATTGCTACCAGAATCAGTGAGGACAATACTCAGGATGCAAGGGAAAGGTCTTCGGTACTGTTATTTACGTCAAAAGACCTGATATCTTATGAAGAAGTGGGACTGGTGTCCTTGAACACAACAGAAACAGTCAATAATCCGCGTTGCGAATTTGATCCTTCCACACAAGAGTACCGCATCGAGTGGAAAGCCGGAGATGGAACTGTTTACTATAATACGACTGCAGATTTCCAGGCTGTAAGCGAACCAAAGGTAGGATCAAAGATACCAGTTAAAGAAGTAACTGCAAGTATCGCCGGTGCTGTACCTGGTAATGTTATAGCAGTTACAAAGGCAGAAGCAAAAGCAATTACAAACAAGTTCATGAAAATTGTAAATACAGAGGTATCGAATGTTGAGATAAGCATTACCAAAGGACAAAGCTTTACTTTTGACGACCTGTCCAAAATGAAAGTAACGGCTTATTACAGCGATGGTTCAACTGCTGAGAAAGTGGTTAACTGGAATAAGGACGAGTTTGATGCAATTGATTTCAGCAAACCGGGCGTCTACCAGGTAACCGGTAGGGTAAAACAAACCGAATATCCAAGGAACATGATACCGCAATATGCAGATCCAAATGTCCTCCTGTATAAAGGGAAGTATTATTTCATAGCCACCAATGAAAACGGACAAAGGCAGTTGGATATCAGGGAAGCAGACACAATCCTTGGACTTAAAGATGCTCCGACCCATACCATATGGGTGGCAAACTCATCGGGGGATATGGCTGGTTGTATTTGGGCGCCGGAATTGCATGAAATAAATGGAAACTTATACATCTTTTTTGCAGCAGCCACTGCATCAACATGGAATACGGTACAATCCCGTGTAATGAAGTTAAAAGAAGGCGGCAATCCATTAAATGCATCCGATTGGGAAGCACCGGTAAGGGTGTTGAATAAAAATGGCGGATATCTTTACACGCAAGGTATAACCCTGGATATGACCTATTTTGAACATGAAAATGAGCACTATGTAATTTGGGCGCAGAGAGAAATAACAAGTCCTAAAAACGGAAGCTCAGACCTTTATATTGCTAAGATAAACCCGGAAGAACCCTGGAAACTTATTACGGACCCGGTTAGAATCTGCAGACCTGACTATGGTTGGGAGCGCCAGTCAACGGAAGTAGTTGAGGGACCCTTTGTATTGAAACACGGGGATAAGATATTTGTTACTTATTCAGGTTCAAGTGTAAGCCCAACCTATCGCGTTGGTTTGTTAACTGCAGATAAGGATAGTGATTTATTGGATCCTGCATCATGGATAAAAACTAATTATCCGATTCTTGCATCCGAATCGGTGCCGGGAGAAAACGGTCCTGGGCATAATTCCTTTACAGTAGATGAGGACGGGAATGTGGTACTCATTTACCATACTTATCCATCATCCGGCAGCATGAGAAATGCTAATGCAAGAAGAGTGCATTGGGCATCCGACGGTACACCGGTTCTGGACATGACGTTGGATAGAGAAATCTTACCGGAAAACAGGACGGTAACTGCCACAGTAACTGTAAAACCAATTGAGACCGATGAAGATTATACCATTGAGACATCCTTTAATATGACAGGACTGGAGGCAGACAAGCTCTTGAATGCCAATGTAAATGTGACCAACAACAAAGGAATACATGATTCCGTACTTGCTATTGTAGCATTATATGACAGAAGCAACAGGATGGTCAATATGTCCTATATTTCAAAAACAATTGCTGTTGGAGAAACCGATAGTCTGTCTTCAGGGTTCAGGCTGCCTTCTGATGTAACCGGTTATAGCGTAAAAGTATTTGTATGGGAGGGCGATACATTAAGTAATACAACCATGCAACCCTTATCCAATGTAGTGGTTTTGCAATAGGGCAAGCTATAAAATACTTTTGCGGAAAATCATAAAAAAAAGCAGATTTTCAAAAAGAAGTGGAAAGACATAATTGATATAATAACATTGCAAAACTGTTATTTTAAGTGATGAATATTTGAAAACCCCCAGTTTAAATAATATTCATCACTTAAATTTTTCTAAACATTTTCTAATCGTTTACATATGATTTACAAGGAGGATTTTTAATGCTTAATAAAAAAGTAGCTTCAATTCTTATGGCTGCCATGATGATTTTTAACTTAATCATTGGTATGCCTGCTATTGATTCCTTTGCACAAGGCATATCAGTCAAATCATCGGCAGAAGAAGAATTGAATACAGTAGGGGCCGATGCAGTAAATTTATACGAAGTAACAGACAATATGCTGTTGTGGTACAAGTTTGATGAAACAAGCGGTACTACTGCCATGGATTCCTCCGGCTCCGGCAATGACGGAATTCTAAGAGGTGGTGCAAGCTGGTCCACAGGTAAAATTTTAGGTTCAGTAAAGTTAAATGGCGTAGATGGTTATGTAGAAATGCCAAATGGGATTTTGAGCAATGTAGAGGATTTTACTATTGCAACATGGGTCAAAGTAAATTCACAAAAGAATTTTCAAAGAATATTTGATTTTGGTGTTGACACCAATAAAAATATGTTCCTGACGCCTAATGCGGCTCACTCAAATGCAACAGGATTATTATTTGCCATAACATTGGAGAGTTATACAAATGAGCAAAGAATAAGTGCCGGTTATCATTTGGGAATGGGCGAATGGAAACACATAGCAGTAACCATCTCAGGAAATACCGGTATTATATATGAAAACGGTGTACAGGTGGGAAAAAATGAAAACATGACTTTAAAGCCCTCCGATTTGGGAAATACCCTGCAAAACTACATAGGTAGATCCGTGTATAGTGCTGATCCTTATTTTGATGGTGAAGTTGATGATTTTAGAATATATAATACTGCGCTTGGGGAAGCAGAAATAAGGAAAATTATGGAGGAGTCGGTTGTTGAACTTACCGATGAAGAAGTGGTTGCAATTACAAAAGAAGGCCTTACCCTTGGGGATACAAGTGCAGTAACGGAAAATCTTATACTACCTGTTGAAGGATATTACGGTGCAACCATCAGTTGGTCATCAAGCAATCCAGAAATTATTTCACCCGATGGATGGGTAGTACGCCCGGAAAAGGGAAAGGGAAATGCAGAAGTAGTTCTGACAGCAACCATAAGAAAAGGTACCGCTGTTGATACCAAAACCTTTATTGTAACCGTATTGGAACATTCCGGGGTATCCTATGGTTTAAATATTAATGTAGGAGAACCTGGAATTGAGATAAGCCCATACCTTTATGGGATCTTTTACGAGGACATAAATCATGCTGCCGATGGCGGAATATATGCAGAGCTTATTTCCAACCGGTCCTTCGAAGACAATTCCGGCAATCCGGTAAACTGGTATTTAGTAAAAGGGCAAAATTCAATTGGCAGCATGTTCCTGGATACGACCAATTTGCTTAACAGTGCGCAACAGCGTGCCCTTTGCCTTAACATTGAATCCGTTGGACAAAATGAAAGGGTTGGTGTTGCCAACAGAGGATATTGGGGCATGAATATTGTTGATGGAGCCCGGTATGAGCTGAATTTTTATGCAAGGTGCAGCAGCGATTTCAATGGACCCATTACCGTTAGCTTAGAAAATACAAGTGGAACGGAAAAATATGCACAACAAACCATAACGGGAGTTACAACCGATTGGAAGAAATTTAGCTGTGTGCTTACTGCCAATGGCTCATCAAAAAATGCACAACTGGTTATTTCAGCTTCCGATACGGGCAAGATTTACCTGGACGTGGTGTCATTGTTCCCCGAAACATGGAAAGGGCGTCCCAATGGACTGCGCATTGACCTGGCTGAAAAGGTAGCCGATTTAAAACCTACCTTTGTGCGTTTCCCCGGTGGCTGTTTTGTAGAAGGTGATACCCTTGAGAATGCTTTCCGTTGGAAGAACACCATAGGGGATATATCTGAAAGACCCGGTCACTGGAACTTGTGGGGCTACCGCACCACTGACGGACTGGGATACCATGAGTTCTTACAGTGGTGTGAAGATTTGGGGGCAGAACCCCTCTTTGTAGTAAACTGTGGTATGGCTCATGACAGAAGCGTTCCATTGAATGAGATTCAGCCGTGGATTCAAGATGCACTGGATGCCATAGAATATGCAAATGGGCCTGTTACAAGCACGTGGGGAGCAAAACGGGCTGCAAACGGGCACCCCGAACCTTTCAACCTAAAATACATAGAAATCGGAAATGAGAATAACTTCCGGTATAATGATTACGCAGAAAGATATCCTCTTTTTTATAATGCTATTAAGGAAAAGTATCCGGATATTAATATAATTTCCAATTGTGATATTCCCGGGCAGCCAATAGAGTATATTGATGAACATTATTACTCATCACCGGAATGGTTTATAAGCAATGCTTATAAATATGACAGCTATGACAGGAAAGGTCCTAAGATTTATGTTGGTGAATATGCTGTTACGCAGAATTGTGGACTGGGCAATTTACATGCAGCAATTGGTGAAGCTGCATTTATGACCGGTATGGAGAGAAATTCCGATATAGTGGTAATGTCATCCTATGCGCCTCTTTTTGTTAATGTAAACGATAGAAAATGGAATCCCGATGCAATTTGTTTTGACAGCTCAGGCAGCTATGGGACACCTTCCTATTATGTACAAAAGATGTTTAGCGAAAATGTAGGAGATAAAGTATTGCCGGTAACACTAACAGATTATACAAATCCTGAAGTTTCTTTTATAAATGGGGCAATTGGACTTGGGTCATGGGCAACCCAGGTAGAGTATGATGATGTGGTGCTTACCAAAAACACCGGCGAAGTATTGTTCTCCGATGATTTTTCCATCGGCACTGATAAATGGGCTGTGTATAAAGGAAATTGGCAGGTACAGAATGGGGTTTACCGGCAGACATCCACTGATACCGATTGCCGTTCAACCGCCGGAAATACCGATTGGAACAATTATACCTTAACATTGAAGGCCAAGAAAAACGCTGGTAATGAAGGCTTCCTAATTATGTTTGGAGTGAAGGATAGTAATAACTACTATTGGTGGAATCTTGGGGGCTGGGGCAACACAAGGCATGCCATTGAAAAGGCAGTTGGAGGTTCCAAATCCGTGATTGCAGAAGCAAATTCGGGTAAAATAGAGACCAATCGCTGGTATGATATAAAGATAGAGGTATCAGGAAATCGTATACGTTGCTACCTGGATGATGAGTTAATACATGATGTTGTGGACCATTCTGTATCTGCAGAACCTCTATATTATGTTGCCAGCATCGAAGAAGAAACAGGGGATGTTATATTAAAGGTGGTTAATACTTCAGAAGAAAGTCTCAGAACCCAAATTAAATTGGATGGAGTGGACTATGTAAACCCGCAGGGTATGGCTACCGTTCTTACTTCAAAGAATTTAAACGATGAAAACACCTTTTCACAGCCGACAAAAGTTGCTCCCGTATCCAGGCAGATAACAGGGGTTAGTACAAGCTTTACCTATGATTTTCCAAGGTATTCAGTAACCGTTTTGAGGCTGAACACAAAGAAAACGCCCCAGGATAAAGAATATGATGTGGATACCACGTTTAACTTATCCAAACTGGAAGGAGACAAGCATTTGGGTGCAAGTGTAACGGTTAGGAATAACGGCAATAAGGAGGAATCAGTAATAGCCATAGTGGCCCTTTATGACGGAGAAAACAAAATGGTGAATGTGTCCTTTATTTCAAAAGAAATACGGGCAGGACAAGCAGAAAACATGAAGGCAGGATTTAAGCTACCGCCGGATGTAAGCAACCATAAGGTGCGAGTATTTGTATGGGATGGAACAAGTCTTGAAGATACGACCATGCAGCCTCTTTCCAATATGGTTGAATTACAGTAATAGTTTAATCATGGGTCTAACCTGGGAGAAAGGCATGGTATAGAGACAGCTTAATGGGGTGTTAATATGTGGAAGGTGCTTATTGTTGATGATGAGCCGATTATTCGAAGGGGCTTAAGGAAGATGATAGACTGGCGGCAATATGACATGGAGATAATTGGTGAAGCTGCAGATGGCGAAGAAGCATTTGAAATTGCAAAAAAAACACAACCCAATGTGGTACTGGTGGATATTTGCATGCCTGTAATGAATGGTTTTCAGCTAATTGAAAAACTAAATGGCAAAATGGATAATTGGGTTGCAATAATAATTACAGATAAAGATGAGTTTTCATATGCCTACCGTGCTATGAAATTGAAAGTGTTTGATTATTTACTTAAGCCTATCAACAAGGAGCAACTTGATAAAGCTTTAGATAGTGCAAAGGAAGTATTGCAAAAGAAATATTTAATGAATAAGCAACTATTCTGGATTAAAGAACAGCTGGAAAGACACCTTCCGGTTTTTAGGAAAGAATTTATTGATGCCTGGGTTAAGGGTAAGTTAACACAACAAGAAATAAAAGAATATATGCATTATTTAAAAATGGAGTTCAGCGGTTATGTTGGAGTACTTGCAATAAAAAATGCAAACATTAATACTTTCAATTCTTCCGAAGTATACTGGGAAAAAAACTTGCTTTTATACGCAATAAATAATATTACGGATGAGCTGCTGAAAAAATGTAAGAATAGCATTAGTTTTATAGATGAAAATGACTGTATAATTGCAATTACATCGGTAGAAGAAATATCTTCATGGTTTCAAATAGGAAAAAGAATTGAAAGTTTGATAGAGCAGTATTTAATGCAGAAAGTAACAATTATACAGAAGGAAATAGACGGAGGCATAATGAATTTTCCTGATGTTTATACGGAAATCATACACGAGCTGTGCGGAGAAAAAGCCTATTCTCCAACATTATTATTGGCAAAGTCATATATTGACCGGCATTATGCAGATAAATCTTTAACTCTTGAAAAAGTTGCTTCCGCAGTGCAAGCTTCTTCTTCATACCTTGCTAAACTTTTTGTGAAACAGTTTGGAACTACGTTTATTAATTATCTTACACAGGTACGCATCAGGGAAGCATTAAGATTAATGTCAGACCATACTATTAGAGTATCAGATGTTGCTAAATTAATAGGATACAGCAGCCAGTCTTACTTTTGCAGTGTGTTTAAAAAAACGGTGGGATTATCCCCCAAAAAATATCAGAATCGAATAAGAGAAGATATGTGCAGAAAAGGGCGTAATGAAAATCTAAATCTTAAAATATAAAAAATAAAAATAAAAAATAAGGGGGTATTGTTATTATGTCAAAAAAAGTAATCTCAGTATTTCTTGTCTTGGCATTGGTGATGGGATTGGTTATTCCTATCGTACCTGCCAGTTTTGCGTTCGCTCAAGAGCAGGCGAATGAGGACATGTTGTTGTGGTATAAGTTTGATGAAACAACAGGTACTACTGTTACCGATTATTCCGGTAGGGGCAATCATGGAACCCTGGTAGGTGGAACCAGCTTTGTAGAAGGTAAGACCGGTAACGCAGTACAGTTAAACGGCAGCAATGGTTATGTAGATTTACCCGATGGCCTGCTGCAAAATGTAGATGATGTTACCATAACTACATGGGTGAATTGGAGAGGTACAGGCTCTTTCTTTCAAAGATTGTTTGACTTTGGAAATGATTCCAACAGCTACATGTTTATAACACCAAATGCTGATCATCCCTCTGATAAAGGTCTTTTATTTGCAATTACACTGAACAGTTACCAAAATGAGCAGCGAATTAGTAGAGGTACGGTTAGTAATATGCAAGCAAATACTTGGAAGCATGTGGCATTTGTTAAATCCGGTAACACTGGAATACTCTATTTGGATGGGGTTGAATATGCACGCAATGACAATATGACACTCAAACCTTCCGATCTAGGATATACAACCCAAAACTATATTGGAAAGTCGCAGTTTTCGGCAGACCCATATTTCAATGGCATGATTGATGATTTTAGGATTTACAATCGTGCATTTACCCAATCGGAAATTACGGATATTATGGCGGAAGCCCTCAGCGATCAGGAAGCTGTAGCCCTTGTTAAATCAACACTGGTATTGGATAAAACAAATGAGGTAGTGGATGATATAGTTTTGCCGCAAAGCCATATCAAAGGTGTAAATATTACGTGGCAATCCAGCAATCCAGCCGTTATTTCAAATGAAGGAAAAGTCACAAGACCGGCAAGGGGAGAAGGGGATGCAACGGTACAATTAACTGCCATTATCAGTAAAGGAGAAGTAAGCGATACAAAGCAATTTACAATAACTGTTTTGGAAGAAGGTGCAGCCCATTATACATTGAATATTAATGCCGGCCAGGAAGGGGTAGAAATCAGCCCCAACTTAATAGGGCTTTTCTTTGAAGACATTAATTATGGAGCAGACGGCGGCTTATATGCAGAAATGGTAGAAAATCGTTCTTTTGAATTTGCCACTGCAACTAAGAACGATCGTACCTATTCGTGGTCCCTGGTTACTCGCGGAAATGGTCAGGGGTCCTTTAAGGTAATAAATACTTCACCTTTGAATTCCAATAATCCTTATTATGCACAGCTCACTGTTACCGCTGCCGGTGAAGGAGTGGGGATTGCAAATGATGGATTCCAAGGCCTCGCGGTAGGTAAGGGTGAAAGATATAATTATTCTCTCTATGCACGCAGTGAAAATTTTGAAGGACCGTTGGTGATAAGCCTTGAAAAGGCCAATGGTACTGTTTATGCGCAGGATGAGATTAATGGATTGACAGGGGAATGGAAGAAGTTTGAAGGCACCCTTGAATCAAATGCAACTGACCCAAATGCGCGGTTGGTAGTGAAAGCCATGGGTGAAGGAATAATAGATTTGGATATGATTTCCCTTTTCCCTGAAAGGACATGGAACTATAGATCAAATGGTTTAAGGTATGATTTGGTCAAAATTTTGAAAGACATGAAACCTAAATTCTTGCGTTTCCCGGGAGGATGTATTGTAGAAGGAAAGGATTTGGCAAATGCTTATCGCTGGAAGGATACCATTGGTGATGTAGCAGAAAGAAAAATGAATTGGAACCGCTGGCAGGACGCGGTAACTCCTAATGCTCCCTATTATTATCAGTCCTATGGACTGGGATTCCACGAGTACTTCCTCTTGTGCGAAGATATTGGTGCTGAGCCGGTACCGGTTGTAAACTGCGGAATGGCATGTCAGTATCAGACCGGAGAGCTTGTTCCGATGAATCAAATGGACCAGTGGGTACAAGATGCCCTTGATTTGATTGAGTATGCAAACGGTGATGTAACCACCACATGGGGTGCAAAACGTGCTGCAAACGGACATCCTGAACCATTTAATTTGAAATACCTGGCAATAGGAAATGAACAGTGGGGCGAAGAGTATTTCAAGAGATACAAGCTGTTTTACGATGCCATAAAGGAAAAATATCCTGAAATCAAACTGATTTCAACGTCAGGACCTTCAGCAAGCGGCAGCAATTTTGAATACGCATGGAAACAGCTGAGGACGGTCCAAACGGCTGACCTGGTAGATGAACACTATTACATGAGCCCTGAGTGGTTCTTAACAAATGTAAGCAGATACGATAATTACGACCGCTCCGGACCTAAGGTTTTTGTCGGAGAATACGCAGCGCATGGTTCCGGAAGAAGAAACAACCTTCAGGGTGCTCTGGCTGAAGCCGCATTTATGACGGGCTTGGAAAGAAATGGTGACATTGTTGAGCTTGCATCCTATGCTCCTCTCTTTGCAAAAGAAAACGCCACCCAATGGACACCGGATATGATTTGGTTTAACAATACAGATGTTTACGGTTCTCCAACCTATTATGTTCAAAAAATGTTCAGCCGTAATATGGGGGACGTTACCATTCCGACAGAAGTTATTAAGCGTGGGGAGACATCCTTTAAAATAAAAGGTTCCATTTGTCTTGGAACATGGCAGACCCAGGTGGAATATGATGATGTTAAAGTGGTGAGCAAAGACGGAGAAGTATTATTTGAGGACGATTTTTCCGGTAATTCTTCCAAGTGGACCACGTCTAACGGAACCTGGCAGGTACAAAATGGTGTATTCAGGCAAACATCTTCTTCAACCGACTGCCGTGCCTATGTCAACATCGACGGCAGCAACTGGACAGATTATACTATTACCCTTAGAGCAAGAAAAACCGGTGGAGCCGAAGGAATGTTAATAGGCTTTGGTGTACAGGACGCTAATAATTATTATTGGTGGAACCTGGGAGGCTGGTCAAATACAAGGACAACCATTGAAAAAGCGGTTAATGGTACAAAGACAGCAATGGTTCCTGATGATTATGAAACAATTAAAACAAACGAGTGGTATGATATTAAGATTGAAGTTTCAGGCAATCGTGCCCGCTGTTATTTAAATGGAAGGCTTGTTCACGATATGGTGGACAACAATATCAAGGGACCGATGTATGCAGTTGCCAGCAAGGATAATAGCAATGGGGATATTATTGTAAAGGTTGTAAATACTTCCGATAGTAATCAAGTAACAAAGCTGGTGTTTAACGATATTAATTATATCAATCCGGCAGGTATTGTTACTGTTCTGACTTCGGAGAATGTGACCGATGAAAACTCTTTTGCAAACCCAACCAAGGTAGTTCCGGTTACAAATATAGTTACAGGTTTTGGAACAACCTTTGAATATGAATTTTTAAAGAATTCATTAACAATACTGCGCTTATCAACTAAAGAAGGTCCTATACCTGTTCTTGAATCTGCTGTAATAAGTTCAGATTCCACAATAGTAAAGCCAGGCAGTGCGACTTGGTTGACCGTAGAAGAAGGTAATATGAGCGACGGCAGTAAGAATGACTTGGGAGATGCTGTTGTAGAATATTATACCAGCGATCCTACCATTGCAACGGTAGACAGTAGAGGTAAACTGCTTATAGCCGATGAAGTAGGGGAAGCTACTTCCGTTAAGGTATGGGCCGATGTCTCATTGTACGGACAAAAGATAAAAACAAATGAACTGACCATACAAATAGATAATGACGGAGGAGAAGAACCAGAAGAACAGTTTAACATCTCTACATCATTTAATATGGACGTTTTAGAAGCAAATAAAACATTGATTGCAAATATCGATGTAACGAATATTAACAGTAGAAAAGACTCTGTGCTTGCCATTGTAGCATTATACGATGATCAAAACAGGATGGTTAATTTCTCCTATATCTCAAAAAAGATAAATATAGGGCAAAGTGTAAGCCTAAAAGCCGGCTTTAAACTTCCAAAAGATGTAACCGGTCATAAAGTACAGGCGTTTGTATGGGAAGGAACAAGCCTGGTTGATACAAGCATGCGACCTATTTCAAATGTGGTTGAATTACAATAAATACTTTTCAAAATAGATTGTAGTAGAGTGCAGATTTATGGGAGGCTGCGGCAATTAAGATTTGCCGGCAGCCTCTATTAAAATCTTTGCCAGGATGAAATATTTTCTAATTTTATTCTTAGATATTTTGTAGGAAAAGTGAAAAAAGTTTGTCTTATTATAAAGAAATTAAAATTTTAAGCTGATATAATAACAATTGTCCTACATGTAAAATTAAGAATTAAGGAGGAACATCTATTATGAAAATGAAAAAGTATATTTCGCTGATGTTGGCTTTTTTGATGGCATTTTCATTAATGCCCATGCAAGTCATCCAGGCGGAAGGTGAGGCAACAGATTTAATATTATGGTACAAGCTGGATGAAACCAGTGGAACTATAGCAAATGACTCCTCAGGTAATGGAAAGCACGGTACTGTTAACGGAGGAGCAAAATGG
>JAAYHJ010000069.1 GCA_012735465.1 Clostridiaceae bacterium | reverse complement strand
CCATTTTGCTCCTCCGTTAACAGTACCGTGCTTTCCATTACCTGAGGAGTCATTTGCTATAGTTCCACTGGTTTCATCCAGCTTGTACCATAATATTAAATCTGTTGCCTCACCTTCCGCCTGGATGGCTTGCATGGGCATTAATGAAAACAACATCAAAACAGATAATATCAACGATATACATTTTTTCATTTTCACACCTTGTTCCCCCCATTTTTTATAAACATGATTTTTTTTATTTAGCCAAGGCAGGCATTATTCCTACCTCCGCCAAATTAATCTTATTAAAAACTACTGCAATTCAACCACATTTGAAAGAGATCACCTCCCATATGGCAATAATTGCAAAAAAAATTATATTTTAAAGATTTATTTGCACATTAAAATAAATTAAGTGATGAATATTATTCAACTTGCGTTTCATAATATCCATCACTTAATAAAAGTTTTTTGTTCTGTTGTCATTATACCAATTACTTATTCTCACTTCTTTACGAAAATGCGCTTTTTTTTATGATTTTCCGCAAAAATTATAATTTCATCAACCGCACTTGGAATAACCACAGTTTCTGCAAACCACGCAACCACCTTCGTGCTCTACCAATTTGCCGCAGTCAGGACAGTATTTGCCTATTGCTATAGAATGTTGTTCCAAATGAGCACCGGGATAATACCTGCTGCTCAAGGAACGCTCCACCGCATTGAGTATCTTTTCCTTTTCTTCCTGGCTGATGTCCCCGTTTCTATAATTTTCATCTTTCTGCAAAATCATGACTTTTTCAATTACACGGGCGATGGCATCAGGACAGGAGAGCACCTTCAGCCCCTGCTGCCGTATGGTGGACGGGCATCTGATACCTTTTAGTTGTTCTACAATTGCTTTTGCATCCATTCCCGAACGCAGAGCTATGGATACCAGGCGGCTGGTTGCTTCCGATTGGGACGGACATCCTCCCGCTCTTCCGGTATTTGTAAATACTTCACAAACCCCTTGTTCATCATAGTTTACAGTAATGTAAAGGTTTCCGCATCCAATCTTCACCTTTTCCGTAAAACCGGTAGTAATTTCCGGCCTTGGACGTGGAACAATGTGCTGGTGTTGCGTTTCTTCAGCTGACTGCTGTTGTTTTTCCTTGCCTTTTACCTTTCCAATATTGAGTACCTGGGAATCCCTGCTGCCATCCCTATAAATGGTAACCCCTTTACATCCCAGCTTGTATGCCAGTTCAAAAACCTGTGCCACTTCTTCCCGGGTAGCTTCGTTTCTAAAGTTAACTGTCTTGGACACCGCATTATCCGTATACTTTTGAAATGCGGACTGCATCCGTATATGCCACTCAGGCGATATTTCATGAGCCGTTACAAATACTTCTTTAATATGATCGGGTATTTCCCTGAATGTGCGTATATGTCCCGTAAGGGCTATTTTCCTCATTAAATCATCCGAATAGCAGCCCTCTTTTTGCAGCACTTCCTTAAATACGGGATTTACTTCCACCAACTGCTGATTATCCATAACATTGCGTATGTAGGAAAGGGCAAAAACCGGTTCGATACCGCTGGAAACTCCTGCAATAATGCTTAGCGTTCCGGTTGGTGCAATAGTTGTAACCGTTGCATTTCTAAGCTTGAGCCCTAATGGTTTATAGATGCTCTTCTCATAGGCCGGAAATACCCCTCTTTTTTCTGCTAATTCCATGCTGGCATTACGCCCAACCTCACTAATGAAACGCATGATTCTCTCGGCCAGATTTACAGCTTTTAAAGAATTATACGGTATACCCATTTTAAAAAGAAGATCGGCAAAACCCATTACTCCCAGTCCGACTTTACGTGTTTGTTTTGTCATCTTTTCAATTTGTTCCAGAGGATATTGATTAGCATCAATTACATTATCAAGAAAATGTACCGCCTTCCTTACAGTGTCCTCTAATTTATCAAAATCCACCTCTGTTTTTCCGTACTCGTATTTGGTCATTGCATACAGGTTTATCGAACCAAGATTACAAGACTCATAAGGAAGCAAAGGTTGCTCGCCGCAGGGATTGGTGGACTCAATTTCCCCTAATTCAGGGACCACATTGCTTTTGTTAAGACGATCCAGGAAAATAATACCCGGCTCACCGTTTCTCCAGGCAGCATCCACTATTTTATTAAACACGCTCCGGGCATTTAACCTACCTGTTACTTTCTTAAGATGAGGGTCTATCAATTCATAATCCCTGTTTTCTTCAACCGCAATCATAAATTCTTCTGTTAAACCAACACTTATATTAAAATTGTTTATCTCCGCATTATCCTGCTTGCAGGTAATAAACTCCAAAATATCCGGGTGATCCACCCTGAGTATACCCATATTTGCCCCGCGACGGGTTCCGCCTTGTTTTACTGCTTCTGTCGCAGCGTTAAACACTTTCATAAAGCTAACAGGGCCACTTGCCACTCCCCCGGTAGAATTTACGGTAGAACCTTTTGGACGCAAGCGTGAAAAACTAAAACCTGTCCCTCCTCCGCTTTTATGTATCATAGCAGCCTGCTTAATGGCTTCAAAGATACCTTCCATGCTGTCCTCTACGGGCAGAACAAAACAAGCGCTTAATTGACCCAAGGGCCTCCCTGCATTCATCAAAGTGGGGGAATTAGGCAAAAATTCTAAATTAGTCATCATCTCAAAAAATTCCTGCTCTGTTTTTTCTATGTCCGCATCCTTATCATACAATTTATCTGATTTTGCAATGGCTCTTGCAACCCTTCTAAACATTTCTTCAGGTGTTTCCAAAAGGTTTCCCTCTTCATCTTTGGCAAGATAACGTTTTTCCAAAACCTTAACCGCATTTTCTGTCAACTTCACAGTAAAACACCTCGTTCCGTATTTTGTATGTATTTTAGACTAACCACACTACATATTGTATCACATAAGAAAATGCTGTCAATAATTCGTGGGAACTATTTATTTTATCATTTCCTTAATTTTTTTGCCTTCTTCTATTCCCTCAAGCTGAGGATTTTTTACCACTTTATCCCCGCTCTGAAGCCCTTCTTCTACCACCACCAGGTTATCGGTTTCCATTCCCTTGATTACTTTTTGAACTTTTGCCCGGCCAACTCTTACTACCCATAAGGCATCCCCATCGTCATAGGGGAAAAGGGCTGTTTTTGGCACCGCAAGCTTGTTTTCCTGCTTTAATACCGTAAACTGCACATCCAGAGCATATCCCGGTCTAAGTTCAGGCTTTCCTTCACCCGGTTTAACAGTTACTTCCACTCTTCGTTCTATTAAGCCTAGGGCAGATACCCTTTCAACCGCCGATGGTGCAATGGACTTTACAACCCCGGTAAAATAATAATCCTGGTCCTTTCTTTCCTGAATAATATCCACTGTCATACCTTCCTGCACATTAATAACATCTTCAGCCAGCAAATACACTTTAATATCATAATCTTCCGTTCCGTCTATTGTAAGTATGCGGGTTTGCGGTGTAATAACCATTCCTTCTTTTATATCAATTTGCTGTATTATACCGCTGGCCGGCGCAATAATTTTGCTGTTGCTAATCTGAGCCTCCACCTGCCTTATTTGTGCGTCCACAGCTTCAATCATTCCTTCAAAATACTGTTTTGTTCCTGCACTGCCGCTTTGGATTTGTGCCAGTTCCCTTTCAAGTACATCAACTTGCACCTGCAAAGCATTCTTTAAACCTTCATAGTATTGACCCAATCCGGACGAGGGATCAGCTTGCTCCTTCAACAGTGCCAAAGCTGTTTCCTGCTGTGCCAGCATATTTTCAAGCTGTTTTACTACCCCCCTTGCATCCTCCAATTCCTTTTCAGAAACAGCACCCGATTCATGCAGTATCTTTATCTTTTCATACTCCTCTTTTCTTTGTGACAACTGTCTTTTTATCTCTTCTATTTCCAGCTGCTTTTGTGCTTGCGCCTGATTGTTTTCCGTAAATGACTGTCTTTCCTGACCTATTATACTGTCCAACTGCCCCCTTAATTGCCCCAACTGCTGTTGTATATCCTGATAGGTCTTTTTTTCTTGCCCCTCCAGGCTTTTTCGTTCTGCCCTTAACCTTTCCAACTGATGTTCCATATCGCTCACATCTATTACAACAAGCACATCACCCTTAGTCACTGATTGACCCTCTTCCACATTAACCCTTAAAACTTCTCCCCCGACTAAACTGTAAACCGTATACTCATCAGAAGCCGCAACAATACCTTCCTCCTTAAACTGCTGTGCAACAGTCTGAGGTTTTACCTCTATTACTTCCGCTGTCAACGGCTGCATTGCACTATAAATAGCAAATATTGCAACTACTGCCGCTATAATAATGGCAGCTGTCAATTTTACCGATTTTTTCATGAGACCCCACTCCTTACCTTAAATATTTTTATTCCCTTTCTTTCAATACATCTACAAGATCCAACTTCCTGACCTTACGCCCCACCCATAATTGGGCAGCCCATATGGCAAACACCGTTCCGAAAAATGACTGGATTAAAGCCGCCGTGCTTGTCACATTGGGAATTGAAAACAAATCGGTACTCAGGCTCTTTGAAATACCCGTACTGATGACAAAGGCTAAAGGGATTCCCATTATGATACCCAAAATGCCCAAAATCCATTGTTCTACCGAAATGACTTCAAGAACTTCTTTAGGATGCATACCCAGAACACGTAATGACGCCAGTTCCCTCTTTCTTTCTGCCAAGGAAATGATGCTTGTATTATACACAATTGCAAAACCTGTAACCACTGCCAATAAAGCCATCATCGATATGGTATAGGAAGCTATCTCCATCAATTCATCATATTTTTTCATTGTTTGCTCTCTTTCTTCAATTGAGCTTATAAATTGGGAGGTTTTGTATTTTTCTTTCAAACCAGGTATGAATTCCTTCTCCATCGAAATAATCAGGGAAGAAGCAAAGTCCCCTTGCCCGAGTAGATCCAACAACACCTGCTGACTCATGTATACATTGGCACCAAAGTACTGGGGAATAATACCCGAAACCTCAATATACAGAGGAGATTTCTTTGCCCATATGCTTTCTAATTTTATCCTGTCACCTGTCTTTGCCTTTAAATTATCTGCAACTTGCTGGGACAGCATAAGACCGTCCGCCGCTATATCAACAATATTTCCATCCGTATCCACCGGTGTATAAAGCTCCGAATGCCGCATGAGTCCCAAAGCGGTAACATCTTTCTTCCGATTCCTGTACTGAAGAGTTACGGGTACCTCTAGCAATGGTTCAACTCTTTTTATTCCTTTAAGGGAATATATTTCTCTCATTGATTCTTTTAATGAAATCGGTTGAGCAAAACTTATTTTCACATCATATTTTTGTACTTTTGTAAATTGCTCCATTATCATGATATCCATCATGCTGCTCAAGGAAAGCAATGATGCCATCATACTAAAAGTAAATAATATTCCAACAAAAGTAAAGAAACTTCTTCCCTTGTTTCGCAGTACATTTCTTACCGCCATCCTCCCTTGCACCGTAAAAGCAGCCCAAAACCCCGGTATCTTTTCAAACCATGATTTCTTATTAAACGTGGGTACCGGTGGATGCATAGCATCGGCAGGTTGAAGCTTTAATACTCCCTTGGCCCCCTGGAATGCAGCAATAGCACAAAATAAAATCGACAACATCACTCCTGTGAAGAAATAGGAGGGAAAAAACCTTACATAAAGATCCGGAAGACTAAAATAATCCTTATATATTCTGGTCATTGTAGCCGATAATGCGGTACCTGAAATGCCTCCCAGCACCCCTCCCACCAGGCCGATAATGCATCCATAGTATATATAGTGCATCATAATTTCTCCGGCCCTGTAACCAAAGGCTTTTAATACACCGATTTGTGAACGTTGGGATTCTACAAGCCTTTTCAACATTATGTATATAATTATTGCTGCTATGAGAAGAAATAAGACCGGGATGCTACCCGATATCTTTTCCAACGATTCCAGTTCCTGCTCAAGCATTGCATGGCTCAACTGATCTTTTCTTGCCACAAGATTTTCTAACCCATACTTCTTTAGTTCCGCCTTTAAGGACTCTTCCACATCGTTAAATTCAAACCCGGACTTTAGGGTAAAGGAAATATCATTTAGTATCCCTTTTTGGTTAAACAATAATTCCATTTTATCATAGGGCATATATGCCACATCAAAGGCCTCCGGATCCGGGGCCATCTCCTGTCCGTCCTTCAGAGTATACGCATATTCAGGACCTAAACCTGTACCTGCTATGGACAAGTCAATTTTTTTACCTTCTATCACTACTGTAAGCATATCTCCCAGTTCAAGTTTATTGGCAACAAAAAATTTATCCCCCAGCACAACTGCCTGTTCACTTTTCTTCGGAAAAGAACCCTTTAAAAGCTTTACTCCATTGAGAATATAGGGTTCATCTTGAGCAATGGAAATCAATCTCAAATATACGTTTTTATTTTCATCCGGCATTAAGACACGTACGTCTTTAACCAGCCGTCCCTGGACCTGGTCAATTCCTTCTATCTTTTGAATTTTTTTTACTTGCGTATAAGGTATGGATTTTACTTTTGCAAAACCATCGGCAAAATTATACTGTTCGTAAAACATATCCCTTGCAATAATCAAATTGTCTTTAGCCATCGACATAGAAGTATAAGCCATCAGCCCGATGATTATAACTATTGTACAAGCAGTATAAGCCATTAAGTTTTCTTTGATATCTCTTATCATCTTTCTCATCAGCATTACCAGGACACCTCCTCAGGGGACACCGGATTTGGTACAGTTTCTATACGCTCCAATCTTCCGTCCTTTATATAAAAAACCCGGTCTGCCATCTGTGCAATACCTGCATTATGCGTAATTATGATGACGGTTTTTTATAGGTCCGGTTAAAATGCCTGAGAAGTTTTAGTACTTGTATTCCTGTAGAAATATCCAACGCCCCTGTAGGCTCATCACACAATAATATTTCCGGATTTTTTGCTATTGCACGGGCAATTGCAATTCTTTGCTGCTGGCCTCCTGACATTTGAGCCGGGAAATGGTCTGCTTTGTCCGCAAGTCCTACTTGCTCTAAAACTTCTTCTACTTTTAAGGGATTTTTAGCAATTTCAGTGGATAGTTTTACATTTTCATATGCCGTTAAGTTGGGAATAAGATTATAGAATTGAAAAACAAAGCCAATCGCATCTCTTCTATATTCGGTAAGAACCTTTTCCGGCGCTCCATGAAGTGATTTCCCCTTAAAATAAATTTCTCCTTCACTGGCTGAGTCCATCCCACCTATCAGGTTTAACATGGTGCTTTTTCCTGAACCACTGGGGCCAAGGACTACGATAAACTCTCCTGAATAAATTTCAAAACTCACACCTTTTAGCGCTTCTACCCTAACCTCTCCCATCTGATAATACTTGCTTAGGTTACGCGCCTTTAATATAACATCCACCGTACTCCCCCTCTACATCTTTTTATCTTAAAAAAACAGTCTAAATATATTCGGTCTTGGCAACACTACGCCAAAAGTTCTCAATAAATATTTTCATATTATGTGCCAAATCTAGACCATCAACAAAGACTGCATATACTCCCATTCCCTTTAAAGAAGCCAGAAGCTGAAATGCCGTTCCTTCACAGTCAAGATCGCTCCTCAATATGCCTTTTTCCTTTTCTTTTTCCAACAAATCTCTTATGGTGGCAATTCCTTCTTTGACCATACTAACTGCCTTTTTGTAAAGAGCCTTGTTTTTATTCATAATCTCATAATAAACTATAGGATTATAAGATATTTTCCTAACTTCTTCACTGTTATAAGTTTCCAAAAGCTGCCTGCACAATAAATCCAGCTTTTCTTTTAGTCCACGGGATTCATCCTTAAAAAATGAAATAAATAAGTTGTAATATCTATCCAGGAAATCTTCCATTACTTTTTCAAATAGTTCTTCCTTGCTTTTAAAATAATGATAAAATCCACCTTTTGTTATACCTACTTTTTTTACAATATCGTTAATGGAAACATCTGCATATGCATGGCTGATAAAAAACTCAAATGCTGTTTTTAGTATGTTTTCTTTTGTACTCACAATTATCCTCCTTTACAAACCGACCGTTCGGTATGTTTATAATACAATTATATTTTTTTAATAATAATCAATAAAAAATATGCTGAATTATATTGGATTATGCCGAAGCCACATCTTCATCCATTAAATCGGTAATAAACATATGGCCCGGAGCATGGGTAATCATCAAAGGAGGTTTGGCTTGCATTGCCACTGCCTGAGGTGTTACACCACATGCCCAAAATACCGGCACTTCATCATCCCGAATCGTAACGGAATCACCAAAGGATGGTTTGCTAATATCCTCAATACCAATGAGTTTCGGTGAACCAATATGAACAGGGGCTCCGTGTACTGCAGGAAAACGGGACGTAACCTGTACAGCTTTAACAATTTCCGTATATCGAATAGGTCTCATGCTTACTACCATTGTTCCTTTAAAAATTCCTGCAGGCTCACAGGGTATATTTGTTATGTACATGGGAACATTGCATTTTTCATCAATATGACGTACGGGAATCCCTGCATTTATCAAAGCATTTTCAAAGCTAAAGCTGCAACCAAGCAAGAATGCTACAAAATCATCTCTCCAAATATCCATTATATTTTCTACTTCTCCAACCAGTTCTCCATATTCATAAATCCTATACTTGGGTATATCCGTACGTATGTCAGCACCTACCGCCACTCTTTTAGGCTCCCAATCCCCCACATCGGTAACTTCCAACAATGGGCAAGGTTTGGGATTTCTCAGGCAAAAAACCAAAAAATCAAAGGCTTGTTCTTTGGGAAGTATAACAAGATTTGCCTGAACAGATCCCTTTGCCATTCCCGCAGTCGGCCCGTTTATCTTTCCTTCCCTGATTAAATTCCTGATATCCTTTGCATTCATTTTTTCAATTCCGTTTTTCATTAGACCCACCCTTTTTATAATATTATCAATTATATATATAAATAATTTATCATAATACAGCAATTCATTAAATAAGGATGATGAAATTTTTAAAAAATTATAAAAAAAAATCCCTGACTTTACCAAGGTATGAGTCAGGGATTTTTAAAACATAAATCTTCCATATTTTAATTCAGGCTAAATACAACAATTAAAAGCATTTTAAACCGCTCCGTTGCACGCAAAGCATGGGGCACATTTGCAGGCATAACAATGGTTTGTCCGCCCCTTAAATTAAATTTTTCTTCACCAATTGTTATTTCAGCTTCACCATCCAGAATATACACCATTGCATCTCCCGTAGAAGCATGGGTGCTGATTTCTTCGCCCTTATCAAAGGCAAACAATGTCACGCTCAATGCCTTGCCCTGCGCCAACGTCCTGCTTACTACAGCTCCTGTCTGATAATTCACCAGTTCAGCCAATTCCAATACTTTTGAAAAATCAATATTTTTAATAAAATGTTCGCTCATAGCCAAACTCCTTTTTTTATAATTATTTTTTTATCTTAAATTTACCCTTAGTTTATGCAGTTAAACACAAAAAAACAAACGGTTCTTAATTTGTGTAATACCACTTTCACAAATTAAGAACCGTCTAAAACATTTTTATTATTTATTATCTTTGCTTTTCCTTCCTCATGGCAAGCAAGCTTTGCAACACAATAAAGAGTGCAAGAAGTGCCGAAATAATAATCTTAGACCACCAGGAGGACAGATTACCCTGGAAGGAAACGAAGGTTTCTATCAATGCTTTGATAAGCACACCAAACAATGTTCCAATAACATTACCTACACCGCCGGTAAGTGGTGTTCCTCCTATAACCGTTGAGGCAATGGCATCCATCTCAAAGCCTCTTGCAAGTTCAACAAACGCTCCCAAGGTATTAAGGGAATAAGCAACTCCACCTAATGTAGCAAGGAAACCATTTATAATATAAACCAACAATTTTGTACGCTTTACATTAAGTCCCATGAGCATTGCTGAATATTCATTACCACCTACGGCGTATATTGTACGACCAAATTTAGTGTATCTAAGCATTATATATCCCAATACAACAATTGCAAGGGCCAGTATTACCGTCGGGTAGATATACGGGTAAATCATTTCGCCCTTCCTGTTCAGGTAACCTCCAAAGGGCAAGTACATCTTGTATTGTGCAAGTTTAACATAGGCTTCGTTGGTGACGGTAATCATCTCAAGGCTTATAACAGCCGTTAATCCTCTTGCAAAGAACATTCCTGCAAGGGTAACGATAAATGGCTGTAACTTCAGATAAGAAATGAGCCAGCCTTGTACGGCACCAAATACCACTCCGAATAATAATACTATTAATACCGCAGGTAATGGTTCCATTTTTGCTTTTTCCATCATGGCAGCAAGCATCATACAGGTAACAGCTACCACCGAGCCTACTGAAATATCAATACCTGCTATGATGAGTACCATTGTCATGCCAACAGCTATGATAATAAGTCCGGCATTACTTATAAGTAGGTTCAGAAAAACCTGCAAATTACCAAAGTTTTTATCCTTGAAAGCAAATAATCCTGCCACATAAGCAATTATGAAAAGTACAATTGTAACAAACAACAGGAAATTACGTTCAAGCAGTTTTTGCGCAACACGCTTAAAAACTCCAGAACCATTTGATTGAGGCGCCGCAGTATTTACCTTACTCATCTTACATCGCCTCCTTTACCGGTTTACCGGGAGCTAATTTAAGTGTAAGATTCTTGAACCATTTTCTTAATACCGGCGACTGTATAGCTACAATGGCCACAACTACTATAGCTTTATATAGTGGAAGTTGGTCAGCTGCTACACGCATTGCATACAGCGTTGTAGTAAGTGCCTGTATGGTTATAGCCCCGATTACACTTCCTGCCAGAGAGAATTTACCACCGGCTAAACTGTTTCCACCAATGGCAACAGCAAGGATAGCATCAAGTTCTATATACAAACCTACATTGTTGGCATCAATGGATGCAGTACGAGATACGGAAATAAGACCTGCAATAGCAGCACAAATGCCGCAAAATACATATGTTAAGAATATAATAACTTTAGAATTAAGCCCTACCAAAAAACTTGCTTTACTGTTAATACCTACCGATTGTATATACATCCCGAGGGACGTCTTTGTAAGAACAAGCCATGTTAAAATAACCACAAAGGCAGCCACAAAACAAGGTGTCGGAATCGGAACCCCCGGTATAAATGAACCAAGGTAGGTAAAGGATTTAGGCTTAACATAAAGAATAAAGCTACCGGTAACAAGCTGTGCAATACCTCTTCCTGCAGTAAACAGTATAAGGGTTGCTACCATTGGCTGAACTTTCATAAATGAAACCAGGAAACCGTTAAAAACACCACAAATCAAACCAATTAGTAAAGCCAATAATACAGCTGCTATATATGGCATCTTATAGGTTTCACCGGTACCCAATGCTGCAACACATACCGCTCCTGCAAGTGCACACACAGCACCTACGGATATATCGGTACCACCTGATGATGCTACTACCAATGTCATTCCAACTGCCAGAATAACAAGTCCGCTTGAACGGTTTAATATGTCAATGATATAACCGTATAAAACACCATTTTGTATTGTAATCTTAAAGAAATGCGGTGTTTGTATAAGGTTTACAATAAGTACCAAGAAAAGGCACAATATTGGCATAAACAGTGAATACTGAGTAATCGGTTTCTTAAAAATACTTATTTTTTTCATACGGTGGTTCCTCCTGCTATTGCTTTCATGATATTTACCTGGGTTATTTCATCGCCCGAAAGCTCGCCCACTTTTGAGGAATCACGCAAAATAGCCATACGATTACAAGTGCGTAGCATTTCTTCAATTTCAGAAGAAATAAATATAATCGCTTTTCCCTCTTCGGCTAGTTTAATTACAAGACGCTGAATTTCCGTCTTGGTACCTACGTCTATACCGCGTGTGGGCTCATCTAATATTAAGAAATCAGGATTCGTAAGCAACCAGCGGGCTAATATTACCTTCTGTTGGTTTCCTCCGCTAAGCTGTTTTACCGGGGTTTCCCGGTCCGCTGTTTTAATCTTAAGGAGATCTATGAAGCGATCTGCAAACTCTTCCTGCTCTTTCCTGCTTAACAGTTTAAACATACCTTGTCGAGCTTGTAATGCAATAATAATGTTTTCCCGTACTGATAGGTCGGCGATGATCCCCTCTTCTTTACGGTTTTCAGGCAAAAATCCCATCCCTGCCCTAATTGAATCAATGGGTGCACGAGAAGTAAAACGTTTACCCTTAAATTTAAGCACACCCTTGTCAGGTCTATCCGCACCGTATAGTGCACGGGCAAGTTCACTACGACCGGATCCAAGGAGCCCTGAAAGGCCTACTACATCACCCTTGTTCACAGTTATATCAAAAGGCTTTATTTTACCCGAACAGCCAAGTCCTTTGGCTTCAACAACAACTTCCTCTTTACCCGTACTACCCTTATGTTCACGCTTTATTTCTGCAAGGTCATCAAAGTCCTTACCCATCATACGCGCAACCAACTGTACGCGCGGTAGTTTATCTACTTCATATTCGCCTACCAGCTCTCCATTCCTCAATACGGTAATACGGTCACATATTTCATATACCTGTTCCAAGAAATGAGTAACAAATATAATACCTAAGCCTCGTTCTTTAAGCTTTCTCATTACTGCAAAAAGCTTAGAAACCTCAAAATCATTAAGGCTGGACGTAGGTTCATCTAAAATAAGCACTTTAGAAGATATATCAACTGCTCTCGCAATTGCCACCATCTGTTGAATTGCCACAGAATAATTTTCAAGGTTAATCGTAACATCTATATCAACATCAAGAACTGCCAGGGCTTCCTTAGCCTTTTTATTCATCGTTTTCCAATCAATCATACCATGTTTTTTCGGTTCTCTTCCTATAAACAGATTTTCTGCAACCGATATATTAGGACATAGGTTTATCTCTTGGTACACTGTACTTATACCATTATGCTGTGCCTCCTGAGGCGAGCGGTTAATAATCGGATGAGGAATTCCGTCCATCCAAATCTCACCGGACTCAAACTCTTCCGCTCCTGTTAGTACCTTAATTAGTGTGGACTTTCCTGCACCGTTTTCACCCATTAAGGCGTGAATTTCTCCGGCTCTGAGAGTGAAGTCAACATTATTTAATGCTCTTACTCCAAGGAAATTTTTTGTTATGTGGCGCATCTTCAAAATTTCTTTACCTATTGCCATTTAATTAGACCCACCCCTCTAAAAAGAATCCGTCAAAGAACCACGAATGGTTCCCCGACGGTTCCCTATTGATGATAATTAGTTGATTTATTTACTTTCCTCTTATATCAATAACATCAAATATTAATATGCACGTGTTGGCATAATTTCAGCAGCTTCTGCAGCGAAGAATACGCCTTCTTTTACGTAAGCGATCTTGTCAACAGGCTGTCCTGCTTCAAGCTTCTCAATGATTTCTTTTACGCGTGGACCATGAAGCGGATTACATTCAACGCTTACATCCAAGTCTCCAGCGATCATAGCTTCGAAAGCAGCTTTAACAGCGTCGAAGGAAACTATGGTAATTTCACCCTTAGGACCGCAAGTCTTACCTGCTGCCTTGATAGCATTGATAGCACCAAATGCCATGTTGTCATTTTCAGCTACAACTGCATCAATGTCAGGATAGGACTTCAAGAAGGATTCCATAACTTCCTGTCCTTTTTCCTGAGTGAAGTCACCGGATTGCTTGTCAAGCATCTTCCAGTTAGGATATTCTTTCATCTTTTCTGCAAAACCTTCGGTACGACCAATCTGTGCAGATGAACCCATGGTTCCCTGGAGTGTAACGATATTGATTTCTTCTTTTGTAGGATCGATACCCTTTCTTCTCAATGCTTCTGCAAGAGCGTCAACAGCATCGTAACCTTCTTGTTTGAAGTTTGAACCTACCCATGCTGTGAACAGGCTATCGTCATTGGTTTGGATCATACGGTCAACGATGATAACAGGAATTCCTGCTTCTTTAGCTTCTCCCAAAACTGTATCCCAACCAGCTTCGGTGTTAGGAGCTAAAACGATATAGTCAACTTCTTTCTGGATAAAGTCTCTGATAGCTTTGATCTGGTTTTCAGTCTTTTGCTGAGCGTCAACCATTTCGAATTTGAAGCCGTTAGCTTCGGTAAAGGTTTCTTGCATTGATTTTGTGTTTGCCATACGCCAGTCGGATTCTGCACCTACTTGTACGAAACCAACATAAATGAGATCTTTCTTTCCGCTATCAGCAGCGGGTTGCTGAGTTTGTTGTGAACCTTGGTCTCCCTGCTGAGGAGCTGGTTCGCTCTTTTGTCCACATGCAGCTAAAGCAAAAATCATTGTAATAGCCAAAATCGCTGCAGCAATTCTCTTAAATGCCTTCATCATAGTGTAAAATAATTGTAGGACATTTTAAGGATAAAAAAACAAGAGATCCTCACTTTTTGATACAATAGAATCACCATCAAAAACCTTTGAAAAGGAGGATCTCTTGTGAATACTATTGT
>JAAYHJ010000004.1 GCA_012735465.1 Clostridiaceae bacterium | reverse complement strand
AGCGTTCGTCCTGAGCCAGGATCAAACTCTCAATAAAAGTTTATCTCAAGTTCGTCTAGCTCATATCAATTACTGGCTTTATCGCCAGGTTTCTCAATCTATTAACGAGAACCTCTTACGCTGTTCATTTTTCAAAGACCAATTAAAATAAATATTTCGAAGTCGACATTTATCAACTGCCGACTTTTAAAATATTATCACATTACTCTCCACTTGTCAACAAAAATCAATATTTTTCTTGATTACTTGATTGCTGTTATTGTTATTAGCATTAATAACAGCTATACTAATATAGCACACATTTATTTTCTATTCAACTACAAAAAAATTGGACAGATACCTGTTACATTAAAACAGGTTCTTCTAATTCTTTTTTTCATTCTTATACTACGTCCCTCTTCATCTGGCTGGTTATTATCTTAGTTTTTTTATTACCATTACCCTATTACCTTTTTTATTCCTTTTTACATAGTCACATAATGAGGATATTATTACAAAGCCCCGGCCGCTTTCATTCAGACAAAACCACTCAACTTCTTCCTTTTGAATACCCTTTACATCATAACAAGTATTCTCACTCCATGAGTAATCTTCACCTTCGTCTTCTACAATGATATAAACTTTATCCTGCGCATACATTCCAGCCTTTATTCGCACCCATTTATTTTTGTCCTCCTTATTCCCATGTACTACGGCATTAATCACCAACTCATTTAATATTACTTTTAATTCAAAAAGGATATCTTCTTCTATTACACCATGCATTTGAAAAAAGCAAAGAATTTCTTTCACTGAACAGCCAATGTGCCTGGTATCTGCTGGAATTTCTACCGCATAAGAACAAGCTTTTTTCACCCTACTCCCACCTTCTAATCCCTATATATTTAAAACCTATATTATATAATATCATTTTATGCAAAAAAAAAGATAAAACATACTGTTTAACGTATTCTTTAAACTTTTTATGATTTATCATTACCACATATACCTTTGTATAAAACAAAAGAACTCAATTTAGTTGGCACTTTTTAAATACATCCTCTTTAACTTATCCAACACCTTTTTTTCCATTCTTGAAATATACATTTGGGATACACCCAGTAATTCCGCAATTTGTTTTTGAGTCTTTTTATTATAGTACCTTTGTATTATGAATTCTTTTTCAGCCTTATTCAGGAGGTTTAGGCTCTTTTCAATAAAGTCTCTTGTTTCAATTTTTGCAAACTCCGCATCTTCTTCTCCTATCAATTCGCTCAATTCCATTTCATCATCCACATATAACGATTGTTCCAGCGATTGTACCGAGCTGGCATTTGCAGATTCTATAACCTCCAGAATGGTTTCTTCAGACAAATTCAGATACTGGGCTATTTCCTCCACTTTTGGTACTCGCCCTAATTTCTGCAACAGCTGATGTTTTGCTTCATTTATTTTCTGATAAGTTTCATAAGTTCTTCTTGGAATCCGGATGATATTTGCCTTATCTCTAAAATATCTCTTTATTTCACCGATAATGGTAGGAGTAGCGAAACTCGAAAATTTTACACCCTTTGTATGATCAAATCTCTCAACGGCATGGATCAAGCCTATGCAAGCAACTTGATAAATATCATCATATTCTATGCCACGGTTTAAAAATTTCTTTGAAAGAATATCAGATATATATAAATATTTATTGATGATATAATCTTTTAAATGTTTGTCCTTGGTTTTAGCATACTGTTCAAACAATTGTTCTTCAGTCATATGCTCAAGTTCTTTTGTTGCTACCATATTAATTCTCCTTCAAAAACATGGACAAGGTAATAATATCTTTTTTATCTTTATTCTCCTCCAACTTAACCTCATCCACAAGTGAGTTTACAATGCACATACCAAAAGCATCATCTTCGCCAAACAACTTAAAATCTTTTGGCTTTAAATGCTCGAAAGCAAATCTAACTTTTAAACATTTTTCCATCATTTCAAAATGAATTGAAAAACGTTCAGTAGCAGAGCAAATCTTCAAAATAATTTGATTGCAAATCTCTGCAACGGCTACCTTAATATCTTCAATATCATCAATTTGAAAGCCCATACGACTGGCTATACCCGATACGGTCAGCCTAACTATATGCACCATCTCCGGTAATAAAGGCAGCGTCAAGTCAATTTGTTTCACCTGGGCATCAGTGTTCTTTTGCAGTGAATCCACTTTTATCACTCCTCAATTATAAAGACTTTATTAAGGCCTGTGATTACAAATAGTTTTTTAATATTTTGATTAAGATTGGAAATATAAATATCTTTGCTCTTCTTTTTAACTTTTTTAAGCACTCCTACCAATACCCCTAATCCTGTACTGTCTATATATTTTAAGTTAGTACATTCGAGCCTCAAGTTTTTATCATTATTATCTACAATCGCATACAGTTCCTCCCTTAATTTTGCAACAGTAGATATATCAATCTCTCCACTCAGTGTCACTACAATTTCATCATCTTGTTCTTCCTTAAATAAACTTAAATCTGACACCATCACATCTCCCCCTCTCAATCAGTAAAAACACTTGTCTTTTTTTAATGTATTAATAATACCACATATTGTAATGTAAAACAAGAAAAGCAGGAAATATGATACCTGCTTTTTGTCTTGATAAGTATTTTCCCATCATTCTATAATTAAATTAATCCTTGGGTTTCATGGTTGGAAATAACAATACATCTCTAATTGAATAGGAATCCGTTAATAGCATCACCAATCGGTCAATTCCAATCCCCAGTCCACCGGTTGGAGGCATTCCATATTCCAGTGCATGAATAAAATCTTCATCCATCATATTTGCTTCTTCATCCCCGGCTGCCCTTGCTTCCATCTGCTTAATAAAGCGTTCTCTTTGGTCAATGGGGTCATTTAATTCAGAAAAAGCATTGGCAATTTCTCTCTGTGTAATGAACAATTCAAAGCGTTCTGTGAGTTCAGGGGCATCTGCTTTTCTTTTTGCCAAGGGGGACACCTCTACCGGATAATCCATAATAAAGGTGGGCTGTACCAAATGTTCTTCCACGCATTCCTCAAATACAAGGTTTATGATTTCGCCCCGGGTATTTTTATCCTTTGCATCCACATTTACACTTTTTGCCGCTTCTTTAGCTTCTTCCACGGTCCTTATATTTTCAAAATCAATGCCGGTGTATTTTTTAATAGCCTCAATCATTGTCATCCTGTTCCAGGGAGGTGTTAGATCAATTTCCTGGCCTTGATAGGTTATTTTCATAGTGCCCAATACTCTTTGAGCAACACTGGATATAAGATCTTCTGTTAAATCCATCATCCCTTTATAATCGGTATAGGCTTGATACAGCTCTATAGTGGTAAACTCGGGATTGTGTTTTATGGACATACCTTCATTTCTAAATATACGCCCCATCTCATAAACCTTTTCAAGTCCACCTACAATTAACCTTTTAAGATGAAGTTCCGTTGCAATCCTAAGATACATATCAATATCCAGGGTGTTATGATGTGTAACAAACGGTCTGGCTGCAGCACCGCCGGGGATTGTATTCAAGATGGGCGTATCAACTTCAATAAAGCCTCTGTCATCTAAATATTCCCGGATATACTTAATAATCTTGCTTCTTTTGATAAAAGTATCTTTTACTTCAGGATTTACTATTAAATCAACATATCTTTGTCTATACCTAAGATCGGTATCTTTAAGCCCATGCCATTTTTCCGGTAATGGCTGAAGGGACTTGGACAATAACACAATCTCATGTACCTTTACGGAAATTTCGCCTTTATGGGTTTTAAATACTTCACCCTTCACTCCTACTATATCGCCTATATCAAATTTCTTAACCTGGGCATAAGTTTCTTCCCCTACTTCATTAATCCTGATATATAACTGAATCCTTCCATCCCGGTCCTGCAAATCACAAAATGAAGCTTTTCCCATTCCCCTCTTTGACATTAACCTTCCGGCAACGGAAACCATTGTTCCTTCCATTTCTTCAAAATTTTCTATTATTTCTTTGCTCGAATGGGTCTTATCATATTTTACTATTTTAAAAGGATCTTTACCCGAATCCTGTAATTCTTTTAGTTTTTCCCTCCGAACCCTCAGTATCTCATTCAATTCCATCTCTTGTGTATGTTCTGCCATCCTAAAACCTCCTGTAATATTTTTTGGAATATATTATATATTATATTCATCCTTTTGTATACATCGCAATATAAATAATGCAATGCGTAAAAAAAGGAGTAAAATATACTCCTTTTATAGTTATTTTTTAATCTCCAAAATTTTTAGTTTTATAATACCATCGGGTACCGATACATCCACAATGCTTCCCACATGCTGTCCTATTAATGCTTTACCAACCGGAGACTCGTCAGATATTTTATAATTGCTGGGGTCGGCTTCCATTGAGCCTACGATAGAATATTCCACTTCTTCATTAAACTCCAAATCCAACACTTTTACTTTTGAACCAATGCTTACCACTTCGGTATCTATATCCTCTTCATCAATGACTTTGGCGTTTTTTAACATTCTCTCAAGTTTTACGATTCTGATTTCCGTCTGAGCTTGTTCATTTTTTGCCTCATCATATTCCGAGTTTTCCGATAAATCACCAAAAGCAATTGCCTGCTTTATTTTTTCTGCTATTTCCTTTCTTTTGACAGTTTTGAGGTATTCCAATTCGTTCTCAAGTCTCTTGAGACCCTCATAAGTTAACACAATTTGTTTATTATTGGTCATTTGATGTCTCTCCTTTATATCAATCATTTATTATGCCTTATCTCCCTACTCAATTCTAATATTTTCTTATACGCATCAACCCACCTGTATAAATAATAATAAAACGATAATTTTTATGTTGATAATATATGCTATAACAATGTAATTATTCATCAAATAGTCATGTGTTAATTTTTTTTATTATAAACAACTGTTTATACATTGTCAACAAATATTCCTTTGTCTTTTTTTACGTTCCCTGACATTCTAACCAACTTAGACAAATCTATCGGCATTCCTCCCCCATTTAATGCGCTTATCGTATACCTATAACGACATAACTCATCATAACAACGCAAATAAAAATCAATACTTTTTTCATTAGCATCGTCATCAAAACCGTCCTTTTTCAGCTTTTGTAAAACCATATTGCCTATTAACTCAATCTCGTCCAACGGCCCTAATACTTTTATCAAAGGTTTTACTATTTCCGGCGTCTTAATTATTATGTCATCTATTATTATATGATCCATATATTTATACCTGGTAGAACCACCTCCAAAATTAAGTATGATGGTTTGGGAATGAAGAGTCACCTGTTTTAAAAAAGCATCTAAATCATCCAAAACAAATAGAATGGTAAGGTTTTTTGCGGTTTTAGAAGCATCCATGGACACCCTGCCGGTCAATCCTGTTTCTTCAAATATGTGGTCCAAATATTTTTGCGCCTCCTCATGGCATTTTGTGATCAATGCAATATATTTTACATGACGGGACAGAACCTGAATTAAATAACGGGATCTGTTTGTAAATGTATTTTCAACTATACCAATATCCAACTGCGCTACATCCGTGTTCATTATTTTACATAACTTCTTTAAAATATCCAGTGACATTGCCAAAAGAATGTATTGGCCATCGCAAAATAAAAAGTTATTTTTTTGCATGTTTTCCCTGATATATTTGTTCCTTTTTATGGAGCGGGGTAAAACAACATTTTTTATTTCGTTTTCATGGAAATAATCAATAATTTTTTTGCATAACCTGTCAATATGAGCCGGCCTAACCAAATCCAATTGTTTTGATGTAAAAGGCAGTTTTCCAATATATAATTCCAAATCCATATCATTTATATGAACCCATTGGTATTCATTGTCTTTAAATGTTGCAGTAAAAAAATTTATTATCTTCCTCATGATAGGGTTTTCTAAAAAGTACGGGTTATATTCAGGCCTGCAAATCTCAGACGTGATAATACTTCCTATCCGATACATATTAATCCCCCCAGCATATTATAGATATTAAAATGGATATTACGATGTCATTAAAATATTCCAAAAAATTCTGTTACTGCGTTATTGTAAATAGGTGGATGGTTATGTTAGTAGTTAACTATAATCGTAACAAAGCCGTTGAATATGCTCATAAATGGGCGCTGGACAGGAATCCCCGCTATTACGATTTTGAAAAAATTGGTGGGGATTGCACGAACTTTGCTTCACAGGTTTTGTACGCCGGGAGCAACGTAATGAATTATACACCCAACACGGGTTGGTATTATATTAATATAAATAACCGATCTCCTTCGTGGACAGGAGTGGATTTTCTTTACCGCTTTCTTGTGAACAATACATCAGCAGGGCCTTTTGCTGAAGAAGTAGAAATAAAGGACATACAACCGGGTGATATAATACAGCTTTCTTTTGATAGCCCGGCAATATATAACCACTCCCTGGTGGTTGTTAAAACAGGTATTGTACCGGATGAAAAGAATATTCTCATTGCAACCCATTCAATTGACAGGGATAATTATCCTTTATCAAGTTATCAATGGCAAAGCATCCGTTATATCCACATTAAAGGAGTTCGAAAGTTTTTGCAATAAATAAAGAGTCAACAGATTAAACCTGCTGACCCTTTTCCTTCATTATTTTTTTACGACGTGTCATTAATCCACCTATTCTTCCCGTTTCTTTTGCAGTGAGTCCTTTCCAGCCATATTGTTTTACCTTGTCAAGCAATCCTAATTCCTCAGCTATTTCAAATTTAAGCTTTTCATCGAGCTCGCTAATCTTCTTTTGTGTTTTCTTTTTCTCCATAATCTACCTCCTTTAATGGTAGTCTATGAAGAAATAACAGTTTTATACATCTGTTTCACACCTTATGGCTAGAATAAACAAGGTCGGGATTTTCAAAAGTTTCGCTCAACACAAGGGCTACCGCACCCTTTAATGTAGCATCCTCTCCAAGATGAGAAAATGTAATCTTGGTTGAGTTTTGCAGGTACTTCATGCTTCTCCTACGAACTTCTTCCTGAATGCAATCCATTACGGTTTTACCAAGCACAGCAATGTTTCCGTTCACAATAACCATGGATGGATTAAACGTATTAATCAAGTTGGCTATACCCACTCCAAGATACGAAGCTTTTTCTTTTACAACAGACAAGGCAGTCCTATCTCCCTTAAGAGCAGCATCAAAAATCATTTCCGGGGTGATACTATCAACATTATCGCCCACCCAATCCCTAATTATAGATTTCTCGCCCTTAGATAAGACTTCCTTAAATCTTTCAATAATTGCAGTTTCTGACGCCATTGCTTGCAAACACCCATAATTCCCACAGCTACATCTTGGACCGTCAATTTCAATAGTGGTGTGACCAATCTCCCCTGCACCCTCTGTAGTACCCCTGTAAAGCTGATTATCAATTACTATACTTCCCCCAATTCCATATCCTACGTATAAAAATATAAAATTAGATACATTTTTTGCAAGCCCAAACCAGCTTTCTCCCAAAGTCATGGTACGGACATCATTATCGACAAATACAGGGACTCCCAGATGCTTTTGAAAAATCTCCTTAACAGGCACTTTTTCCCATCCAAGGTTTGGAGCATATAAGGAAATACCTTCTTTTGATTGCACCAAGCCATGTACCCCAATGCCAGCACCTAATATTTTTTTATCTTTATTATTATCCATCCAATCCTTAATTTTTTCAGCTGCCTTTTTCAATACAATCTCACCGGCTATACGGGTATCAATTCGAATTTTATCACTATAAATGTTATCAGAATTAAAATTTGATACAACAATATCTATATATGTCGAACCAATATACACCCCTATAACATAATAGCCATTCGTATTTATCCGAAGCATAACAGGTTTTCTTCCCCCGCTGGACTCGCCCCTCTCTGCTTCCAAAATCAAGTGATATTTGATTAACTCAGCGGTAATATTGGTTACCGTTGCAGGGGTCAATCCCGTTATCTTGGCAACTTCTGCTCTCGAAATGGGACCTTTTTCTCTAATGGTATTAAGTATAAACGATGTATTCATTTTTTTCATAAGAGAAAAACTACCTGGAACTGCCTGTCGTCTCATATAATCTCTCCACCCACACAATCATACTGAAAATTGCAGTCTTTGGAAAATATTTATTAACAATGAAATAGAATAACAATTAAAGATATTTTAACACAAAAACTACCTGTCAACAACAATTATTCTACACATATTGGTATATATTGATTAATTTATATAAATCATTGCCCTGCATAATTAAGAACCTGTTCCTTAACGACCTCAATTGCTTTTTGCAATTGTACATCTTCCTCTTCGCTCAGCTCCCATATGCTACCTTTCAATTCTTCCGGCAAATCTATTACTATATCAGGTTCTATGCCCACGCCCTGGATGGAAGTTCCGTTTGGTGTAAAATATTTTGATATGGTAACTTTTACTGCTGAACCATCACTAAGTGGGAAAAGCGTCTGAACCAATCCTTTACCATACGTCCTGGTTCCTACTAAAATCCCTTTTCCATGGTCTTTTACAGCTCCCGCCAGGATTTCCGAAGCACTGGCACTTCCGCCGTTTACAAGAATGGCCATAGGTATATCTATTTCTTCTTTATCCGAATACAACGCATTTCTCTGCTTATTTTTATCTTCAGTATAAACAATCAGCCCTTCTGGCACTAAACGATCGGTAATTTTCGCCACCACATTTAATACTCCGCCCGGATTATCTCGTAAATCGATTATTAATCCCTTTATATTTTTCTTATACAATTCATCCAATGCATTATCGAAGTCCTTTGCCGTCTTTTCATCAAACATGCTTATTCTAATATAGCCTATATCGCCATTCAATACTTTATGTTTTACCGTCTGCAAAACAATATCATCTCTTTTTATAGTAATATCCATAGGGTTGGTTATGCCTTCTCTGATAATGGTAATGGTCACTTCTGTTCCTTTAGGGCCTCTCATCATATTAACAGCCTCTTCATATTTATCACCCCACACTTCCTTACCATCAACTTTAATTATTTTGTCACCAGGCTTTATCCCTGCTTTTTCACCCGGAGAACCTTCGAAGGGTGCAACCACTGTTATTAAATTGTCTTCTGAATCAACCGAAACCACCACACCTATACCGCCATAACTTCCATGGGTTTGTGCCATGAAATCATCATACGCCTTCTTGTCCATGTAAGTTGTGTAGGGATCACCAACTGCAGCGGCTACCCCGGCTACTGCTCCTTCCATTAGCTGTTCATCTTCCACAGGCTCAATATAGTATTTTTTTATGATTTCCTTCACCTGATTGAGCTTATTGTATTCTTCATTATTCCATTGCATTTTAAAAATACCAAAAAAGGGGAGATTCCCAAAAACAAAATAAAGAAAGCTGGTGGCTACAAAAGTTGTAAAAGATGTTATAACCACTAGTATAATTGCCCCCACAAATATTTTTCTCCGACTATTCAATTCATTCATCTCCTCACACTATTACAAAATAAATTTACATAAAAAAGAAAGTGCGATAGTGATAATAAAACACTTCGCTCATTTTAAGGTTCACAAGATTCATAGTCAGGCAGAATCCTTTTTGATTAAATAACATAGTGTAAAATAATTGTAGGACATTTTAAGGATAAAAAAACAAGAGATCCTCACTTTTTGATACAATAGAATCACCATCAAAAACCTTTGAAAAGGAGGATCTCTTGTGAATACTATTGT
>JAAYHJ010000068.1 GCA_012735465.1 Clostridiaceae bacterium | reverse complement strand
TGTTTCCATCCGATGCTTCTTTAGAAAAGATGCTGTATTTAGCATCGAAGAATGTAATGCAGAAATGGACTCAACGTTATAGAAATTGGGATAGAGTATTAAGTCAGCTATTGATCCTATTCCCAGGACGGTTGGAAAATTACATTTAGTAGCAGTTTCCCCCCCCCGCCGCCCCCAAGGGCTCCTACTTTCTGAGAAAGTAGCAAAGCAGTCCTCATTGCCGGACGGGCTAGACCTACAAAATACATTGAGAACGCACAATGCACCATGTTAAAATAGTATTGCCAGAATTATTCAAATCTATGCATAAATTCGAACATATCTGGCAATACTATCTAATGTAAAAATCTATTGATTATATTTTGTAAACTTAATGTGTATCTTAATTACTTGCTCAAGAAGGACTAGAGCAAATCAAATACACTTAATTATTTACATTCCCCATGGGATTACAAACAATCCCATTTGCTCATTTTAAATATCCTGTTTATTAACTTTATATCTATCCAATCACACAAAATTTGATCATCCTATGTTTTGCTCGTATCAATTTTTGAAAGATTCCCCTTGCCAAATACTTAGTTTTCTTTATTGTGTGTACTTTATTAAGCAAGATGTGCTTTCTAACGTAGTACCTTACTCATAAAAGAATTATACTTTGCCTTTTTTTCTGCATTATACTGGGTTTTAGCATCTCTAACAGAAGTAGTTGGCAGATTGTTAGCTTTAAGCTCATTTTCCATTTCTTTAAGTATTTTGTTGAACTTGGCATCACATTCGTTTTCTAGCTTTTTGCCCAATGCTAAATACTTTGCTCCTAATGTAACCTTTGCCGTTGCCTTTTTATCTTTGGGCAATTGCTTATACTCATTAGCTGCTTGGGCAAATAATGCATCTAATTGACCCAGGCTATCATTTTTTAAGCTAGTAAATCTCGCCATATATTTTGAAACTATTTGACTTTCCAAATCACTGCCTTGGTATTTCGAATATTGTGTATTATCACTGCTGCCAATATTTTGCTCTGTAGCATTAGTAGAATTGGTGCCCGCATATTTACCGACGGTTTCCCTTTCGCCTTTGCCATCCGTTACTGCATTATGATCAGAATTTGCATCACCCATATTTTTCTGTGTATTTCCATATTGCTTATCATGTTTTTCTGTTAAACTACCACCATTCTTTGCAGTTTCTCTAGTATCCATCGAAACCGTATCTATTCCTGCATCAATACTATTATAATCCATAAATATTTTCTGTCCAAAGAACAGTACAATAGCTATACTTATAATAACAGCTGCCGATATCAGTAATTTTCGTTTCATTATATCTCCACCCAGAATTAGTTTTAATCTAAATCAATATTAAATCAGTAAACATTAAATCCATACATATAACCATCACATCACTACATCTACTATTATACCTCTACCCACTAAAAAAGTTAAGTCTTAAGTTAAGCCTTTATTTAACGATACCCGAGAGTATAATGCTAACATCAGCCTTTACTTGTATATCCACATTGGGGAAAATAGAGTCCCATCTGTTGCTCACATTCTTCCAATAAGCAGGTTCTTTATATCTTAAAACATTACCAAACCGAAAAATATCCGCCCCATACTCCTTTTGCATTCTTTCTATGGTTTGCATGCAAATTTTTTCTATTTCCTTAGCAAATTCTGTTTCCAGACTATTCAAGAATGAATCGTTTAGTTCTCCGTGGGTATGGATATCTACATTTTCTGCATAATTACCTTTCACCTTAATTTCAACATCAAAGCGTACATTGCCGTCTTCAATAATCGGGGTGATTTTTGACTTAGCGTTACTTATCTCCATAGAAGCAATGCCTCTCTCTTTGTTAGGAATCTTAACTGTAATTACCCCGTTTTGGTAAGTGTTTCGTACAAACTTATACCCTTCCAGTTCTATTTCATTAAGCCAACCTACCATTTTATCTTTTTTAAAGACAGCACCACCGCTTGCTTTTATTTCGTCTTTTATGGATATTATCCTGGGTAATACAAAATCATTGCCTTCATGGATATTGGATATGACTTCTCCTAAGTCTGTCTTATATATTACTCTGGAATTTCTTGTTGCATTCATGGGCAGCATTGCCAGGTAAATAGCCGAATAATCCTCTATTCTTGGTTGTACATCTAAAATACTCTTTGCTTGACCAGGGCATATAAAAACCTTAACCCTTCTTCTCATTTCAGGTTCTCGTGTGAAAAAGTCAGTGACATCCTCGAGACCGATTTTTGCTACTTCCTCCGATATGACGATAACCTGAAGATGTTCATAGTAGAGGGAAAGGCTTGTCCTGGACATCATTTCCATGCTCATATCCATAAAGGAATTGCCAATTTGAGTAATCTCCCAGGTTTTTGAATCTGCGTCCCCGCTGTTGCCCCCACCACCTGTAATGGTAATCTCAGTTTTTCTAAGGACCGGGAGTTGTATAGTCATGGCGTAGAGTGGCTCCCCTGATCTAAGTTTCATCCTTTCTAATTTTCTTCTTCTTCCTGGGTTGCTTCTTTCTCACCGTTTTTTTCAGATTCCATAGGGTTGGGAGGATATTTGTCAATGGCTACACCTATAACATAACCTCTGCTTTCAATATCTTTACGATCCCAGCAGCCCGTAAGAAGCATTGTAAAGAATAAAAGCAAAACTAAGATTGGTTTCACTTTTTTAGCTCCCTTCTCCTTTTTAGTATAGCCACCGCGGTAATTACCGGTATAATTACCAGTGAAATTATTAACTGTAGATACAATGTAGTTTGAACATATTCTATTGCTTTTAACTCATTTTCAATACAAAGGGCAATAAAAGCAAGCAGAGGGATGTGCACCCATACCATGTATTTCATGTGCTTTTCTTTAAGGCCTAAAAAAACTGTAAGGCTTCTTGTGGATTTATAAAAAAATAATACTACGGAAATAAACACGACTACAATCCAGATAACGGCAGTAAAGGATTCCAACCTTTCTAAAGAAGTAGCGGGAAATTCAATTGACTTTGTTAAGGTAAGTATGGCATATATTAAAGTTTCAACATCCTTAGTGCCAAAGACCATGATAGTTATAGCTGTTAAAGCGGTATATAAAACAACCGGTGTTACTAAACCTACCAGGTACCATTTAAGGGTTTCTTTTGACTTTTGGGTATGGCAAAATATATAGCCTATGATCCCAAACCCTGTAAAATTATTAAGAGCAGGAATAATACCTCGCACGACATTGCTTGTGTTTTCGAAAAGGATAGGTTTTATGTAGCTTATTTCTGCTTGCTGTAAAGATAATAAAATAATGGCTATTAATGATATCAATGATAATGGGTAAATAATGTCTGTTATGTTTGCAATTGTGTAAATATCTTTATATACTGCATAAGCTGCTACCAGTAGCATAAATATAACGATGGCGTATATAGGCGTTTTATCCAGCAAAAACATCTTAAGCGTTTGAGCAAATATCCTCAAAGACAGCCCCACATATATTATATAATATACTACAATAGGAAGGAGAAGAATCCTGCCTATATATTTACCTCCTACATGTAAAAATATCTGCGGGAGGTCCTTATCCGAATATAGGGTGGAAAGATAATAAAAAACCAATCCTATGCCGATAGCTGCAATTCCGCCTAGGGCCATTGAAATCCAAGCATCCTGTTTAACAAAAGAAACCATCCTTTGTTGAGATATCATAATTTCTATTCCAAAAATGGAACTGGTCGTCATTGTCATGACTTGAACGGCACTTAGCCTTTCAGTTTTCATTAGGTTCTCCCCTTTTTTTGATAATCTGCCTTCTTGTATCTTCCGGGCTAAGAAATTCATGTCGTTTTGTCATTGCCCATGAGGGTGCGCGTATGATTGTATCTTTCCAATCCCTTATACGGTAAGGACTGATAGGAGATAAATATCTTACACCGAAACTTTTTAAAGAGGCAAGGTAAGTCAGCATCAAGAGCATACCCATTGTTATGCCAAAATTTCCAAAGGTTACGGCAAGAAGCATAAAAGGAATCCTGACTATTCGGGTGGCTAAGCCCAGGCTGTAGTTTGGTATTGTATAAGATGAAACGGCAGTCACGGATATTATGATAACCATTATCGGGCTTACCACTGCCGCCTGAACGGCCGCTTGACCGATAACTAAACCGCCGACAATTGAAACGGTCTGTCCTACTATTTTAGGCAAACGGATGCTTGCTTCCTGAAGCAGATCCAGTGTTATTACCATTAGCAGTGCTTCAAAAAACGCAGGAAAGGGTACTCCGACCCTTGTGGCGGCAATTGATAGTGCCAGATTTGTCGGCAGCATCCCGGGATTAAAAGTAGTTACGGCAATATACAAAGCAGGCAAAATGGTTGATAAAAACAATGCCAAATATCTCGACATACGTATAACGGACGATACAATCCAATTTTCAAAATAATCGTCCGCGCTTTGCATTAACATGGGAAGAGTTACCGGTAAAATTATAGCGTCGGGCGACCCGTTCATGATTACGGCAACCCTTCCTTCTGTGAGGGAAGAAACCAACTTATCCGGCCGTTCCGTTAGCTGTATAAGCGGAAAAATTGAATTAGGTTTTTCAACTATTAATTTGCCAACCTGTACAACACTTGTCGGACCGTCTATGTCAAGGGAAAATACTTTTCTTTTCACCTCATTTACAATGTCGTCATTTGCAATTCCTTTTATGTAAACAATAACAATTTCAGACTTGATACGCCTTCCAACGTAAGACATATCCAAAGTGAGATTAGGGTCTCTAATCCTCTTGCGTATCATGCCTATATTTATCTTCAGCATTTCAACAAAAGCCTCCTGAGGACCTTTTACGGAAGGCTCCATGGTAGGTGTGGCAAAAGTTTTTCCTCTATATTCTTTTGATTCAATAATTAGGCCCTTTGTATAGCCTTGTATGCATATAAAAGAATTCCCTGACATTATGCTCAATACGATTTCATCGAAGGTTTCCGCTTCTTTTACACTCTGGCCGGTGAGTAAGGAATCCTTTATATATTGAATGTCCAATTTTTTACTTGTAGTTGCAGGGTATGAAATAATTAACGGTTTAATAATATGATCCATTATTATATCTTCATTTGAAACGCTGTCTATGTATACAATGGCTGCCCGTACATTGCTCCCGCCCACGTTAAATTCACGGCTTTTTACGTCAAAGGAATTATTCATTATTTCCTTAAGCCTGCTTACATTGTCATTAATATCCTCGGATAATACAAATTTTTTAAGATGCTCGGTGTTTTCGGCATACCCTGTTTTCTTGTTTTTTTTATCGATAATCTTTTTAATATTATTAATCAATTTATTTACCCACCCTTAAAAAGCCGCTGTTGATAAAAGCCGCCTCAAAACTGAAAAACAGTATGAACAGTAGTTATTATTTATAGAATTTATAAAAAATATTAATAATATTCATTACAAAAAAAATGAGATGACGGAACCTATAGAATATATTCCAAATGGAATCCTGTCATCTCGTTAAACTTATTTTGTATGCTTTCCCATATTTGAGAATCTGGCAATTGGGTTAGCTTTACCCGTGCTTTTTTTTCGGTCTGTAGGATGCTTGGGTTTTTCTTTAATACAATATCATGCCGGTTTAAAAGCATGATTGCCGCCTGGATGATTTCCTTTTGGTTGGGAATAGGGTTGATCTTTATTCTCCAACCGGTTTCTTTTGATAAGTCCCGCAGCCAGGATATGTATTTTTCAGCTACCATAGGACTGATGAAGGATAGTTCTATGTATTTCCCCTGTTCATCGGATTTAAGGCTCTTTTTATACAAAGAGTGGGGTGCAAACGAAAACGTTTGCTGTATAAGGTTAAAGGCCTCGTTTTGTTCCATGGGTTCCTTGCCTTGTAAGTCCACATGTATTTCCAATGAGTTATTGGTCCTGGCTCCTGTTTGGCTTCTGCCCGGATAATCCAGTACAATTGGAATCCCGGTTATTTCAACAAATTCCTTTTCCAGTTCTTCTGTACGGGACGGTTTTTTGGCAAGGGTCACCTTTACAATATTGTCCAGGGGATGAAAAGCTATTTTTTGGATCAGGTGGTTTTCTTCTCCCAGCATCTTAAAAAGCAGTGCTTCCACTGCAACCTGGTTATGCTGGGTATTGGTTTCTGCTTTCCATCCGGTTTTTTGCTCAAATTCCCGTATCAAATTTGCAAATTTTTTTAGTGCCACGGCAGGGAAATGAAAATGCAGCAGAGCAATCTTTTGCTCAAAACGCGCCCCTTTTTTGTACAATCCTGCTTCCTCAGGGAAGAATTTTTCTGCAAAGGAAAGCATCTCGTTTACTTCCATTATTTTTTCTTCATCTTTTATAATTTCTTCTTCTGCAACCGGGTGGAATAAAAAGGGCCTGTATTTATCCGGTTGAAAATATATGCTGTCTTTCAACATGTTCATGCATTGCTGAACAAGGGTTTCGTCAAAATCTTGCCGGCCGCTCCACAGGTACAGCAATTCTTCGGTAGTATAACCGGAGGTTTTGTTAAAGGAGTGCAGATACTCACGCAGCTCTTTAAAATCCTCTTCTCCGGGCCAGCTTCCCTTGTCGAGGCTTGACAGGGTAAGCTTTTTTAGCTGCTTGCGTGGATTGTCAAAGTATATCTCATATTGCTCCCCGTTTTTGGGTATGTAAATCTTTCCGTATATTTTGGACTGGAGTTCCAAGCCCAGGTTAAATAAAACATCCTGGTTTCCATGGATAAAAAAGAGTTTCTTTGGTGCCAGCTTTGAAATAAGCCCCAGTATTTCTCCCTTATCTGCATGGGCGGACAAATTATACTTACCTAATTCGCACAAAACAGGCAGTTTTCTGTCGCCCAAAGGAAGCAGCCTTTCTGCTTCTGTCGGCTGCTCCAATAAATCCAGCAAATGGCGTCCCGGAGATTCTTCGTCCTGGTAACCCGTAATTGCAATATAGTTTTTTTCATTTTTTATGATATTTTCAGCATAAAAAAGGCTGGGGCCTCCGGTAAGCATACCGGAGCTTGAAATGATACAGCAGCCCTCATCATTCTCCACGATTTTCCTTCGCATTTCATTGTCAGTGACGGGCTGAATGTAGTCGTTATAAAAGATTTCTTTATCTTTCCAGATTTTCTTTGCAAGGGTTGATTTAAGGTAATTGGGATTTAATTTGTATATCCTGCATATATCCTTTACCATCCCGTCTATGTATATGGGTATTTTGGGCAGCTGCCTTTTGTTTATTGCTTTTCTTAAAATCAATATTATTTCCTGTGCCCTTCCCACTGCAAAGGCAGGGATTAGTATTTTACCGCCGCGCTCCACCACCTGCCTTACAATGTCTACAAGCCGTTCTTCTTCAAGCCTGCGGTTTGCATGAAGCTTATCCCCGTAAGTGGCTTCGGTTATCATCACATCGGGGCGCAGAGACGGGATGCTTATCCCTCCAAGGGTTTGCTGCGGGGTCACTGAAAAGTCGCCGCTGTAAAATACGCTTCCTTCCCGCCCCTGGATATATATGGCCGATGCGCCTGCAATGTGACCTGCCATGTAAAAATCCACTTTAATGTCACAGTCGTCAAAAGGAGTAAAAGTATACTGAAAGGAGTAGCATATTATTCTGTCCAGCATCTTTTCCACATGCTCTTCTGCATAGACAGGTATTTCTGATTCCCGGGAATTCATGATCTTCAGGCTGTCATACAGTAAAACCCGTGTTATATCTTTCGTGGCATGGGTCATATATATGGGTGCCTGTGGGAATTCACGGCTGATTACAGGCAGGCTTCCTATATGGTCCATATGCCCATGGCTTATGAATATGGCATCCACTCCTCCGTTTTCCTGTATGATGCGAAAATCGGGCAAAGCGTCCGGTGCATTCATGCGTATACCCGAATCCAGCAATATATTTTTTCCGTCCAATTGCAGTAGAATACAGCTGGCGCCTACTTCCCCGGAACCACCGCAAAATATGATATTCATAGCCTTATGCCTTCCTTTCATTGGATAAGTTTTAATGCAGTAGTAATACCTCGTTATTATCATTTATTATACCTGTTTAATATATAAAAATATAGAGGTATTTTGTGAAATATGTTCTTTATTGTGTTTTGCTATTGACACAACCCTTGCAATACTATAAGATTAGTAATAATGGTATATAAATAAAGTATTACCTACAAATTATTGGCAGTGAATAAATAAATATGATTGATAATTGTAGGTAGGATTAGAGAAGGGGGAACATATGAAAAAATTATTAATACTGGGTATTGTGGTTGTAATGGTATCATCAGCTGTTACCGGCTGCAATAGTTCCCAAAAGACAAATGACCAACAGACATCCATAGAACAAACAACCAATGATAAGGCATCCGGCTCTGAGAATTATGTTGCTACAGTAGGCGAATATGGTATAACAGAAGGGGAATTCAAATACTTCCTGGCTTCTACAAAACTGTTTATGGAACAGCAGGCAGGAGTATATGATGAAGAATCCAGGAAGCAGTTCTGGGAAGGAAAGGTTGAAGATGTGCCGGCAAAAGAATTGGCAAAGCAAATAACGCTGAATAGTATTAAGGAATTTAAAGTTTTACTCAGCAAGGCAAAAGAAGCGGGTACCAAGTTAGATGATTCGGAAATTGAAGCTACCAATCAGCAGCTTGAAACTTTTATACAAATGCTTGGCGATGGAGAAACGGGTAAGCAGGAGTTTGAAAGAATGTATGGAGTATCGGTGGATGAAGTATATAAGATAAATCCTGATATTGCCCTTGTGCAAAAATTTAATCATGAAAAGATGCACGAACTTGAACCTACCGAGGAAGAAGCCAGAAAGTTCTATGAGGATAATATAGAATATTATGAGCTTGTAACGGTAAGGCATATTTTATTCCTGACAACCGATGCGGAGACAGGTGAGCCGCTTCCACAGGATAAACAGGACGAAGCAAAGAAAAAAGCTGAAGATATACTGGCACGCATAAATGCAGGGGAAGATATGGCAGAGCTTGCCAAGGAATACAGCGAAGATCCGGGTTCAAAAGATAACGGAGGAGAATACACTTTCGGGAAAGGCGAAATGGTAGAAGAATTTGAAAACTGGGCCTTTAATGCTAAAGTCGGTGATACAGGTATAGTTAAAACCGAGTACGGTTATCATGTTATGAAGCTTGAAAAGATACTGGGATATGATGATGTGAAAGACCTGGTAAGAGAAGAGCTGAGAGCAAAAAAATTTACTGAGCTGGTTGAAGAATGGAAGAGTGACCCAAAGTATAGGTTAATAGAAAACTGGGACCTGATCGACAAAATAGAAGTATAATAAAAGCTTACGGTAAGGTAAAACGGTTCAGCATAGCACACATGTTGAACCGTTTATTAATGCATATGTAATTATGTATCAAGGGCAACAATATAGGTGTAATTAATAATATACGAAAGGAACGATAATATGGCTATATTGATGACAGGCGGTGCCGGGTACATTGGAAGTCATACCTGCGTGGAAGTACTGAATGCCGGCTATGAAATTGTTGTAGTGGATAATTACTCAAACAGCAGCGCGGAATCCTTGAGGCGGGTAATGGAGATTACAGGTAAACAATTTAAGGCCTATGAAGTGGATTTGCGGTGCAGGGAAGAACTGGATAAAGTATTTTCTCAAAACACTATTGAAGCAGTCATACATTTTGCAGGCTTAAAGGCTGTTGGAGAATCGGTGCAGGTACCTCTGCGCTACTACGATAATAATATTACAGGTACGCTGGTGCTTTGTGATTTGATGCAGAAACATGGGGTCAAAAAAATTGTGTTCAGTTCTTCCGCTACCGTATATGGCGTGCCGGAAAAAGTACCTATTTCGGAAGATGCTCCGCTGGGAGCAACCAATCCCTATGGGCGTACAAAGCTTATGATTGAACAAATACTGCAGGATTTGTATGTGGCGGACAATAGCTGGAGCATTTCACTGCTGCGCTATTTCAACCCGGTAGGAGCACACCCGAGCGGCCGGATAGGGGAAGACCCTAACGGCATACCCAATAACCTGATGCCCTATATTGCACAGGTGGCGGTGGGAAAACTGGCTGAGCTAAAGATATTTGGTAGCGATTATCCCACCCATGACGGGACGGGCGTAAGGGATTATATACATGTTGTAGACCTTGCCCAGGGCCATTTGAAAGCACTGGAAAAGATTATGCATACCTCCGGTGTACATGTGCATAATCTTGGTACCGGCAGGGGTTACAGCGTACTGGATATGGTACGGTGTTTTGAAAGGGTATCCGGCAGAAAAATTCCCTATCGCTTTGTAGGGCGCAGGCCCGGTGATGTAGCGGTATGTTATGCGGATCCGTCAAAAGCAAAACGAGAGCTTGGCTGGAGTGCTCAAAGGGGTATTGAAGAGATGTGTGCGGATACGTGGCGCTGGCAGTCCAATAACCCCAATGGATATAGGGGTAATGCATGACGAGTAGGTTGTTTAATCTAATCAGTAGAAAGCCTATATGATGCGGCTTTAGAGCCACTGTCATATTGTGGAAAGTCGAGTAGGGATTACTCGGCTTTTGCACTGCTGTAAAAACCTCCTTACAATGAAAAGTAAAGCTGGAACTTTACATCAAGTGGGAGGTTTTAAATATATGGACTATACTTTTAAACAGTTGGTACAGCAGGCAAAAAAGGGTGATGACAAGGCAGCGGAAAAACTGCTTAAGGCCTTAAGACCGCTTTTATTGGCCAATATAAACAAATATGCATCAAAAACGGAAGACCGGGAAGAACTTTTGCAGGAAGGGTACCTGGAACTGCTCCGGCTTATACATGATTATGATGAAAGGCGCGGAGTACCCTTTTTAGGATACGTCAAGAAAAAGCTTAAGTTTTTTTATATAAATTTTGTGAGCAGGCAGAGGGTTGTGTATGATTCCCTGGACCGGGAAGTGGACATAGGCAATGAAAAGGTACCTCTCCTTAGCCTTATACCCGATGCCGGTTTACCGGTGCCGGAAAAATATGAAAAGAAGGAGTTAAATGCCGCATTGGCCGGTGCATTGGGCAAGCTTACTCCAAGGCAAAAAGAGGTCATTATTCTGCATTACTACTATAATATGCCGATGATAAAAATTGCTAAAAAGCAAGGGAACCATTACATGAGCGTTGTGAAAATAAAAAAACGGGCGCTTAAGGAACTAAATAGAAGGTTAGGGCATCAAATTGGCTTTTTATATTGAATCAGGGAATTTAAAGTGTTATAATATTTTAGAATGGTCATTGTTGCATTTAAATAAGAAAAAATGTCGAAATGAGGTAAGCTATGGAACTGAGGGAATATTTACAAATCATCAGAAAAAGGATGTGGATTGTGGTTTCACTCACTCTGGTGTCTGCAATTGCATCCGCTATTATCAGCTTTTTTTTGCTTGAACCCATATACCAGTCAAACACGACCTTATATGTGGGTAAAAAAGCAGATAGTCAGGAATCTCTGGCTTACAATGATCTGCTGCTTAGTAACCAATTGGTAAAGGACTATAGGGAATTGGTCAAGAGCAGGCTTGTTGCCAGGACGGTGATTGAGGAGCTGAAGCTGCAGGGGATGACTGCCGGTCAATTGGCGGCAAAGCTAAGCGTAAACCTTAAGAACGATACTCGGCTTATTGAGATTACAGCACAGGACCCTGACCCGCAACTGGCAGCATTAATAGCAAACAAGGTAGCGGAAGTGTTCAAGGAAAAAGTGGTTGAATTAATGGATGTGGAAAATGTACAGGTGATTGATAAGGCAGAAGTTCCCGTTTCCCCGACGAAGCCTAATAAGAAGCTGAATATTGCGGTTGCTGCTTTTGTAGGGCTGATGGCGGGATTGGGTATTATTTTTTTGATCGAGTATCTTGACAACACCATTAAAACGCCGGAGGATGTGCAGAAACACCTGGATTTACCGGTAATTGGTACAATCCCGGTATTTCCGGAATGAAACAGCTGCTGTTGCTTATTTTTATATAGTTTGGAGTGAATAACCAATGCATGATAATGTACAACTTATAACCTATACAAATCCCAAGTCACCCATTTCAGAAGCGTATAGGGTATTAAGAACAAATATACAGTTTTCCAGCGTTGACAATCCACTGAAAGCCATTGTTGTAACCAGTGCAGGTCCA
>JAAYHJ010000067.1 GCA_012735465.1 Clostridiaceae bacterium | reverse complement strand
TTAAAAGTCAAGTGCTCTGCCTACTGAGCTAATGGCCCAAAAATAATTCGAGGCACAGTGTGCCGTGCCTCACAAGTCGGTATGATACTACATAATTTTACTTATGTCAATAGTAATTTCTCATTTTCCATTAAAATTTTATGCTCTTATAATATTTTGATCCCTTCCCGGACCTACACCAATCATGCTTACCTTAACACCACACAGTTGTTCCAGTCTTTCAATATATTTCCGCGCGTTTTCGGGAAGGTCTTCATATTTTCGAATATGCCCGATGTTTTCTTCCCAGCCGTCCATTTCTTCATATACGGGTTCGCAAAGGGCAAGCTCTTCCAGGCTTGGAGGGAACTCGGTAATAATTTCATCACCCTTTTTATATCCTACGCAAATCTTAACCTTATCTAAACCGCCCAAGGTATCCATTTTATTTACCACAATGGAAGTCAGGCCGCTGGTACGGACAGCATATTTTACAATAACTGCATCAAACCATCCGCATCTTCTAGGCCTTCCGGTGGTGGTACCGTACTCATTGCCCTTGCGGCGGATTCGCTCGCCAATTTCATCGAACAATTCGGTAGGGAAAGGGCCCTTACCAACCCGCGTCAGATAAGCTTTAACCACACCGATACATTCATCAATCATTGTAGGGCCAATACCTGCGCCTATACATACTCCCCCTGAAACGGGATGAGAAGATGTAACATAAGGATAGGTTCCCAAATCCAAATCCAACAAGGTACCCTGGGCACCTTCAAACAATACATTCTTTCCTGCTTTAATTGCCTCGTAAAGCAATATGGTCGTATCACAAACATATTTTTTAATGTGCTTTGCATATTCCAAGTATTCTTTTATTATGTCATCTGCATTTAAAGGTGAACCGCCATACACCTTTTCTATAATTTGGTTTTTAATAAACACATTCCTTTTAACCTTTTCTATGAAAACTTCTTCATTCATTAAATCACACATACGGATTCCCGAACGCTCTGCCTTGTCCATATAGGCAGGGCCTATTCCCCTTCCGGTCGTTCCAATATCTTCTTTCCCTCTTGCTGCTTCCGACAGTCTATCCAATTCCCTGTGATATGGAAAAATAATATGTGCTCTTGCATCTATTTTAAGATTGTCCGTTGATATCCCTCTTTTTGTAAGCATATCCAACTCTTCCAGCAAAGCACCCGGATCGATTACCACACCATTTCCTATAATACAGAGGGTTCCCGGATTTAGAATCCCCGAAGGAATTAGATGCAGCTTATACTGCTCACCTTTTACTTCCACCGTATGACCTGCATTATTTCCGCCTTGGGACCTTACTACGACTTCAGCCTGCTGTGCCAAAATATCAATAATCTTTCCTTTACCTTCGTCTCCCCATTGGGCACCAATCACTACTTTCGTAGCCATATTATTCTTCCTCCTCATTGTAACTAATTTATACTGAAATGTCCTTATCTAATTAATTGTCTTAGACGCAATGTCCCTTGCTACCACGATACCTGTTACGGAAGCCTGCATCAATCCCCTCGTGATACCTGCCCCATCTCCAATTGTATATAAATTCTTAATGGCTGTTTCAAAATGCTTATTTACACTAATCTGACTGCTGTAGAACTTTATCTCGCAGCCATATAAAAGGGTATTTCTTGAATACAGGCCCGGTGCAATATTATCCAACGCACGCAAAGCTTCAATAATAGACATCAAATGCCTGTGGGGCAGTGCAAAACTTAAATCGCCGGGTACCGCGCTTTTCAAAGTGGGTATGGTAGTTGACTTACTAAGCCTGCTGGCATCAGTCCTTCTTCCCCTCAGCAAGTCACCCAACCTCTGGACCATAATGCCTCCACCGGTCAGCATGTTTGCAAGGTGTGCTATATACTTGCCATATTTTATAGGCTCATCAAAAGGTTCCGTAAATGTTGTAGATACAAGCATGGCAAAATTAGTATTATTGGTTTTTAATCTATCGTCGGCATAGCTGTGTCCATTAACCACCGCAATATACCCATCATAATGTTCTTCCGATACAACCCCACCGGGATTCATGCAAAAAGTTCTCACTTTATTTTCAAAGGTATCCGAATAATATACAAACTTTGCTTCATACAAGTCCTTTGTCAAATGGTCCATGATGGAGTTAGGCACCTCAACCCTCACCCCAATATCCACCGCATTATTCTTTGTCTTGATGCCAAGTTTTTTAGCCTGTTGGGTAAGCCATTGAGCTCCTTCCCTTCCCGGAGCAATCACAACATAATCAGCAGCCACTTCTTCCGGTTCCTGGTTCTGGGTTTGCAGCACCACTCCCACTGCTCTTCCGTCATGGCAAATCACTTCTTGCGCTGTCGTAAGTTCCCTGAATTCTGTTCTTGTATTCTCAATAAGATATTTATACATTCCACCTAACACATCAGATGCTTTTTCCGTACCCAAATGCCTGACAGGACAAGGTATGAGCTGTATGTTATACTTGGAAGCTTCATACCTGATTTCATCCACCCGCCTGTCGTTCAGGCCGTACACCGTTTCACTTGCTCCAAAATTTAAATAAATCTTGTCCGCATAATGAATAAGCCTTGCTGTTTCTTCCTCACCTATATAATCCTTTACATTTCCTCCTACTTCGGTACCTAATGACAGTTTACCATCGCTATAGGCACCGGCGCCGGCCCAACCATTTACAATGGAACAGGGAGAGCAATTTACACAAACACCGGTTTTTCTTGCAGGACATATCCTTTTATCAATTTGCCTCCCTTTATCTACCACCAGTATATCCAAATTTTTATTTCTTTGAGTTAATTCCAGTGCCGTAAAAATACCTGCTGGACCTGCACCAATAATTACAACATCATACTTTTTTTTCATATACAACGCCCTCTCGACAAAAATCCTTTCAAACATTAACAAAGACAGGGCATAGGCCTCTGTCTAATAACTCAACAGAATGTTTAATTAACCGTATCTATAATATCAGATTTACTATTGAAAATCAATAACAATCCGAATGTTTTAATGCAATAACAAAAAAACATTCGACCTATGCCATGTTAATCCTGTTAAAAAACATCCAAATCATAATCTGGGATAATCCTAGGCCGAACACGATATAGGCAATGGTTTTAATATCTTCAGGCAATGCCAGTAAAATCAGCACGCCTAACGTTCTACCCATATTAAGATATGCTTCTCTTACAACGATACCCTCAATTCTTCTTTTTTTACTGTTTGGCGTTTTGTGTATCACCCAATAAATCATACCGGCAGTTGGGTTGTTTACCCATGCAACGAAAAAGGATGTTACCAATCCATATACGAATAATGTATATGCATTTAAACTAAACATAAATAAAGGGCTGATAATAACTATTGCAAGAACACCGACCAGCAAAAAGTTTTTACGCGTGCCAGGTGTTATCCTTTTGCTGATAAAATAATAGGACAACAATTGAACCGATGAACAAAACAATGTATAATATCCTATCAGGGATTCTCTGCTTACAAGGGAATAAAGCAAAATTCCAGGTAAAAAAATCATTACCCCGTCGCGTAAGCCCCTTATTGCTTCACCTATCATTGCATATTTCCAGTCTTTTCTTCTAAACGGCATAAACAAAATGGATTTAATGTAATAATTCTTTTGTGCTGTTTTTATTGGAATTCTTGTGCTAAGCACCGCAGCAATCATAAACAATGTAAAAGAAATTGAAAAAACAATTATATAACCGTTTATCTTCTTAAAAGATTCAATCATTATTCCTGCCATGAAAGGAGCCACTGCTGTGGTAAAGGAAAAGACAATCCCCTGAACGCCCATAACATAATCCCTGTTATCATTGCTCGAAAAATCATACGACAGCACATTATAGCTTAAATAGTACAATCCACTGCTCAATCCCATCAACAGACCTAGAATCCACGCATACTGCGCTGCCTGATCCTTTACAACCAAAAGTACGATAAAAAAAATGGCATGGCACATAATTCCTAGTCGAAGGTTAAAAGTAAGAGATATTTTTTTAGCTATCCATCCTCCTAAAATTACCACAGCAATTAAGGTAAAGTATTGAACGGCATTATACAGAGCCACTATGCTTAAACTCTTTTGAACCTTCCATAGGAATACATTAACAAAAGTATTGGACAAGCCCACTCCCAACAAAAAAATCATATGAACCGTCAGTAAAGTTATTAATTCCGGAGAAAGATAGCTATGGGGATGTAGCCTTCCAACAATATATGTTTTAATCGAACGTAATTTTTTCATTTTTCTCACCCCCCGCGGCATAGTTTAAAACATTCAAGTACCCGCCATCTACAGAGATAGGGGGAAAACTAACGGTAATCTCAAAATAAATAAGACATCTTTTGAGATGTCTTATTTATTTTGATTTATGATCAGCCTTCTTTGCTATCTAAATAATTGTTCAGCTCTTCTACCAACTTTTCCGCATCAATTCCATGAACTGCACATGCTTCAGCTATACTCTCACCCATAGATGAAGGACATCCTAGACAATGCATTCCTGCTTTTAAGAAAATAGGCACTGTTCCTCTATCCATTTGAAGCACATCAGCGATAATTGTATCCAATGTCACTCTTGCCATAACTATCCTCCTTTATTATTACCGCTATATACCAAACCTGACACAATACTACATTTTTCATCAATCCCTTAGTACCACACCCTTATTATATACTATCCTGTTCATAAAATGCAATGATTTTGAGCACTTATTCACAGTATATTCATAAACTTCATATTATATTCTGTACTCTTTCCTGCAATTGAAATACATCATACTTTCCTATACGCCCTTTTTCCTATTTCATATAAATTATTTCCCTGACTGTCTATAATTACAACGGCAGGAAAATCTTCTACAACCAGTTTCCTTACCGCTTCAGGACCAAGTTCCTCATAGGCAATTATTTCTTCACTCTTTACGGTACCTGCAATAAGTGCCCCGGCTCCGCCAATTGCACCAAAGTAAACTGCTCCATGTTGAATCATTGATTCAATCACCGTCCTGTCCCTCAACCCTTTGCCGATCATGCCCGCAAGGCCTTTTTCAATCAAAACAGGAGTATAGGCATCCATTCTCCCGCTTGTTGTAGGCCCGCATGAACCAATCACATGGCCGGGCTTTGCAGGACAGGGGCCCACATAATAAATAATTTGCCCTCGCATGTCAAAGGGCAATTCCTCGCCCCGTTCAAGTGCTTCCACCATCTTTTTATGGGCAGCATCCCTGGCCGTGTACACCACCCCTGAGATAAGTACACTGTCACCTGCTTTTAAATCTTTTATCTTTTCTTTTGTCAAAGGTGCTTCTATACGAATAGCCATCTTTCCCCTCCATGCCCTTTACTTGAATTTTACCCTATTTTATAAGTTCTTTAACACTATTTAATATGTAATCGGCATTCATTTTACGAAAATATTCGGCTGCTTTGCTGCCGGATACACCGGTCAGTACGGCTGCAAACTTGCACCCAATAGCCTTTGCAGCCATGATGTCCGAACCAGCATCACCTACAATCAAGGAACCGGATATTAAACTTTTGTCATAGTTTCCCTCCAAAAGCGCATCATCCGGATAATCCTTCCCATAAATAGCCTTTAGGAATACATAGGGATGCGGCTTGGCAAGATTAATGCCTTTTTCGGTAAGGCCCAGTAATTTTTCTGCCCTGGAGACTTCCGTATAGGTTATAAAGGACCGGGAATCAAAATACTGTCTTAATCCCCATGAAACAAGAGGCTGGTCAATTTCAACATAAGGCCTTCCCGTGCCCACACCAAGGCATATTCCTGCATCATAAAGGACATGAATTACTTCTTTTAATTCATGAAGGGGAATAAGGGGCTGTTCTGAATATATCAGCCCCCTTTTCCCCTCCTGTCGCGGCAAGCGTCCATAGGTTTCCGTATATGCCAAATCTCCCAAATACCATTCCTGGAATACATCCTGGCATATCTTCCAAAAAGTTCCACTTCGGCTGAAATAGCTTTCATCTTCACCCATAACCTTGGTCAAATTGCTTTGAATATATGCATATATTTCATATCCCTGTAAGGGCTGCTTTACAAAAAAATCATAAGCATCCCTAAATAAAGAGGCATCAAATTCATACTGCGGTATTGCCTGCCTGCTTTTTGTTATGAGCACCATGCACAGCACAACATAGGCCAGGTCCCAGTTGGTATTTACTCCCCTGTCCTTCAGCAGGCCAATCCAGCGGTCTTTTAAAAACACCGTCTCCCTTATTTCCCGTACCCTTTCTTCCGATAAATCGGTTTCAATATTTTTATTTCCCAGGTATTTATTGCTAGTCAACATTTCATGGACTGTCAGAGCAGCAGCGTTCCAGTAGTTTTGTTCGCTTGTGATAACACCGTCCATATCAAAAATAATGCGTTTTATGTCCTTTAGTATCGCCGCAGGCTTTTTTCTACTTTCCATCAAGCCTTCCTCACTTCAAACTCTATTTTGCCTGCCACTCCCGATGTCATCCCTTTTCGTTTTTCACTGATAACAAAGGCACGATTCAGAGCTACGCCAAAGGACCTGTATATTGCTTCCCAGATATGATGTCCATTATGCCCCTTTATCAAATCCACATGAAGGGTGCACAGGGCCCCCTGCACAAAGCCTTCCAGAAAGGTTTCCAGGTCTTCGCTCAGCATCCCTTCTGTTTCAACAGGAATATCCAGTCCGTTATAATTTATGTCAAGGTAAGCTCTGTTTTCAAAGCTTATTGCGCTGCGGGCCATTGCTTCATCAATAATTCCAATCCCATCTCCAAACCCCGTTACGCCATTGGTCAGGTTATCCTGTATGTATTCGTACACTGCCTTTCCAAAGGTAATCCCCACATCTTCACACACAAGATGGTTTAATTGAAACTCATCCAGTTTTACATCCACTTCAATATTTACTTCCGCTCGCCAGGCAATATGCTCAATCATGTGATTTAAAAAGGGAAGAGGTGTTTTTATTCTCTTTCTGTAATCCTTTTTAAAATCGTTAAAGTCAAGGGTTACATTAATTTCCGATTCAGTGGTTTTCCTGGTCACGGTAATCACTTTGTTCTGCATATTACTTCCTCTCCTTTACTGCAAGAGCATGGCTGTCAAAACCTTCTGCCGTTGCAAAAATATATGCCATTTCACGAACTCTTTCAAATCCTTCCCTGGATACATATCCTACGGAAGACCTCTTTAAAAAGTCATGAACCGATACACTGGAATAGGTTTTGGCAAAGCCACCAGTCGGCAATATGGCATTGGGCCCCAACAGGAAATTGCACAATGTAATAGGTGTATATTCGCCCAAAAGGATTTCTCCTGCATTTTTAATCTTAGGCAGCACATCAAAAGGATTTGAAGTCATGATTTCCATGTGTTCAGGAGCATATTCGTTTACAAAAGCAATTGATTCTTCCAACGATTCGGTAATTATAACACCGCCGTAGGTAGAAAAGTTTGTCGTGACAAATTCCTTTCTCTTTGGGGATATCTTTTCCAACTGCCTTTCCACAATGGGTATGACCTTTTCTACAAGGGCTTCGCTATGGGTAACCAAAAGAGCAGCAGAATCGGGTCCGTGTTCCGCTTCAATCATCCAATCCAGTGCAACCTTTTCCGGATCGGCATTTTCATCAGCTAGAATAATTGATTCGCTTGGTCCTGCCGGCAGCCCCGCATCAATATAACTGCTCAATACTCTCTTTGCAGCGGTTGCATAGGCATTGCCCGGCCCCACAATCTTATGGCATTTTGGAATGGTTTCCGTACCAAAGGCTACCGAAGCTACTGCCTGTATTCCGCCCACTTTATAAATTTCAGATATACCGATTATTTTAGCTGCCGCAAGAATGGTATCATCCACATTTCCTTCTTCATTGGGAGGAGTGACCACAACAATCCTGGGCACCTTTGCCACTACGGCCGGTATCCCCAGCATAAGCAGTACGGACGGGAAACTTCCCTTGCCCCTTGGAACATAAAGGCATACATCCACAATAGGGGTTACCTTTTCTCCAACCATCAAACCCTTATCCACATTGGTAAACCACATTTCTTCCGGCAATTGCTTCTCATGAAAGCTCCTTATATTCTTTGCCGCATACTCAATGGTTTCCCTTACCTTTGGGTCCAGCCTGCGGTAACCTTCCTCAATTTCTTCCGGCTTCACCTTTATGGTATCCTGCGTTAATTTTACCTTGTCAAACTTTTCGGTATACTCAAGAACAGCAGCGTCCCCTTCTTTTCTTATTCTTTCAGACACTTCCAAGGCAAGCTTCATATGCTCCGTAATATCTATTTCTGCCCTTCTGAGTATAAAATTTTTCTTTTCTTCCGATAATTCCTTAAGCTTATAAATATTCATATGTACCCTCCTGACTTTACTTTTTTTACAGATATTATAAGTTATATCTTGTATAAGTTCAACCAGTTTGTGAAATCTTTATCAATTTTGTTGGTAATAAAATAGGGATAATGATTTTAGACAGGATAATAATATGGGACAGATCTGCTCTTGGCCAAAACAAGGCCTGACAGCAGACCTGCCCCCAAGTCCGACTATTGCCTACAGCACTTTACTGAGAAAAGCTTTTGTCCTTTCGTTTTTTGGATTGCTAAATAACTCCTTTGGTTTAGCCTGCTCTACAATTACGCCTTCGTCCATGAAAAGTACCCGGGTTCCTACTTCGCGGGCAAAACCCATTTCGTGGGTAACCACTACCATTGTCATTCCATCCCTTACAAGCTGCTTCATTACTTCAAGCACTTCCCCTACCATCTCCGGATCCAATGCGGAAGTCGGCTCATCAAAAAGCATGACATCCGGAGACATTGCCAGGGCACGGGCAATGGCAGCCCTTTGCTTTTGTCCACCTGATAATTGATTTGGATATACATCTGCTTTTTCACCCAAGCCAACTCGTTTAAGCAGACTAAAGGCTTTTTCTTCTGCTTCAGCCTTTGACATCTTTTTAAGTTTAACCGGCGCAAGCGTGATATTATCCATCACTGTTAGATGGGGGAATAAATTAAATTGTTGGAACACCATGCCTACTTTCTGTCTAATCTTATTTATATCACTATGCTTATCAGTAATGGACACCCCTTCAATCAGTATCTCACCTTTCGTAGGCCGTTCCAGCAGATTGAGACATCTTAGGAATGTACTTTTGCCTGAACCGCTAGGCCCTATTACAACCACAACTTCTCCCTTATGCACATGTTCGTTGATACCTCTTAACACTTCAAGCTTGCCAAAACTTTTGTGTAAATCCTTAACGACTATCACTCTGTCTCAACCTCCTTTCCAATTTCCCTAATAACCTGGACAGTATTTGGGTAAGCAATAAATAGATAAGCGCTACCGATAAAAGAGGCATATAAGGATCAAAGGTCCTACTTCTGATAACATCTCCGGCCTTCGTTAAATCCTCCAAGGCAATATAACCTACAATTGCAGTTTCTTTTAACAATACGATAAACTCATTTCCCAGGGCAGGCAGTATATTTTTTATAGCCTGAGGTATGATAATGTACCGCATTGTAGCAACATGGGACAATCCCAGGGATCTGCCTGCTTCCATCTGACCATGGTCAACTGCCAATATACCTGCTCTTATAATCTCAGCCACATATGCTCCACTGTTAATTCCAAAGGCAATCACTGCAACAATTACTTTGGATACATTCATGCTGCCAAAAATAATATAATATATAATAAGCAGTTGAACTACTGCAGGCGTTCCACGAATGACATCAATATATAAAGTCGCAAGAAAATTAAAAATTTTAAATTGCCCTATCTTAAAATTTGACAGTTTGGCAAACGCCATAATAAACCCTATTATGATTCCTAATATTATTGCAAAAAACGTTACCTCAAGTGTTATGCCCAGTCCCTTAACGATGAACATATACCTGTTCTCGTTTATAAAATTCAATATGAATGCCTTTTTAAAGCCCTCAAAAACTAATAAACTGTTTAAGTGATCATACATCTTTTCATCCTCCTGAACATATAAAGGCTAGCAATTGGCATGTGTAACTTCCCAACTACTAGCCGTTACCTATCTCTACCCAATAAATGCATTTACGCAATACTGATTATTAATACTACTCAATATACTGCTTAACCAATTCATCATACTTTCCGCTAGCTTTTAAATCCCTAATTACTTTATTGATTACTTCAAGGAATTCCTTATCTCCTTTACGTACAGCAATTGCATATTCTTCATTGGTAAGTTCTTCATCCAATATCATTAAATCATCATTTTTTTCAACAAATACTTTTGCAGGGCTTGCATCCAATATAACAGCATCAATTTTTCCGTTTTTCAAATCCAAAACAGCATCTATGGCCTTTTTGAAGCGGTTTACTTCTGCATTCTCAATCTCAGATGCTTCAAGGTCACCGGTTGTTCCTTCCTGAACTCCAAGTTTTTTGCCTTTCAGATCATCTCTTCCTTTAATCTCCGTATTATCCTTTCTTACGATGATCATTTGGGATGCTGTATAATAGGATTCGGAAAAATCGCAGTTTTCCAAACGCTCGGGAGTAACACTCATACCAGCAGCTACAAAATCAATTTTCCCTGATGATAATGCATTTAACAAAGAATCAAATGCCATGTCCTCAATTACCAGCTCAACGCCTAATTCCTTTGCAATTTCCTTAGCCATTGCAGGGTCAAACCCATCCACTTCGCCCTTATCATTTCTATATTCAAAAGGCGGAAATTCTGCATTAGTCCCCATAACAACTTTATTATTCTTCTTGATCCTGGACATCGTATTTATCTTACCACATCCAACAAAGGTTATTGCAAGGACCATCGTTAGCAACAGCACAAGTATTTTACTCTTAAAAATTTTCATTTTTGCGTCCCCCTTATTTTTATTCAGTGTTACTTTTTTATATCTTGAAATATTATATATTATTTTGAATAAAAATTCAATCGTAAATTATTTAAGGTTAGCATGAAGTTTACGTATAATAATAAACACCAGATAAATAAAAAAAGATGACATCCTGTTAAGATATTAATTGAGTAAAAATAATACTTAACAAAAAGGATGACATCTTTTATGTATAATATTTAATAAATTTGTGGTAAAAGATATTATGCAAACCACTTGGATATGAAAATCTGTATTTCCATTTTGATTTTTAGTAGAAGGGATCATCGTATAATCCCTTTTCTTTCGAGTAGCCTACAGCATATATCGGTAAATTATACTTATTATCACAATATTTCCCACGATACAATTTATTGTAGTCATTTATCTTTACCGGAACTTCATAAAGGGATATGAGCCCATACTTTTTCTCTTCAAATAGCTTTATTACCTTATCCATGTATTGATTGGCAGGTATTACCGGTACTTTCAATATTGCATTATTTCTAGTTATCAATCTCTCGTCCTCTTCATCAATAATCACATCTCTAATCCCATACTTACTTTCAATTACCGAATATAATTTTTCGCCTTCCACAAAAGAATCATCATATAAGTTTACATCATGATAAACTTCTTCTATCATATCCGATATTTGGGCTTCTGAGAGTATACCTTGCCTGCTTTTTATTACCCGTGCCGTCCTTTTCATAACTTCATCCTGGTTTTTATATACATATTTCAATGACGTTTCCGAAGCATTAAAAATATAGAAGCAACTATCATTAAATTCACCATACCGGTTGCATCTTCCTGCACGCTGGACAAGGCTATCAATGGGAGCACATTCGGAATACATAATCTCAAAACTAATATCTAAAGATACTTCAATCACTTGTGTCGCTATTACTAAATGATATGTATCTCCTTTTTTATCTGTAAGTTTTCTTTCTTTTTCCTGTCTGTCAATCATTGCGAACTCGGAATGCAGGCAAAGGATTTTATATGATAAATCATCTTCTTTTAATAGATTCATATAAGCTTCATATTCTGTCTTTGCTGTTTTAATATCATTAACAATAACAGCAACCTTCTTGCCTTTTTTAACTTCTCTGATAACTCTTTCTCGTATTTCCTCGACCGTATTGTCAATATAAACCCACCTGTTTCGTTTAATGTTCATCCTCTCCATTGCTACTATAGCTTCAGGTAATCCCAAAAGGTTTAAAAAATGTTCACGTAAAAATCTGGGCATAGTTGCACTCATCACCATTACCTTGCCACCCAGAGATTTTATTTTTTTTATAGCTGCTGTTATTAATCCAAGTGTATAGTGTTCATATGCTTGTATTTCATCAAAAATAACTGCACTCCCGAGAAGTGCATATTCTTTCAAACTCCATAACCCCGTATTAAACCCACATGTGAGAATCTGGTCAACGGTTGAAACCATTACAGCCGGCATAAACGCTTTTTGTTTAAGCAATTTAAACTTATCTATACCATACACCTCTTCTTCATTTTTGACGGCAAAATATGTTTCAGCACCTGAATGAGATAGTCCGCATAAACTTTCACTAAAATAATAACAAAGGCGCTCATATAAATTATTGGATGTAACCATTGTAGGCATAAGGAGAATTATTTTACGAGGATTTGTATTTAATGCCCAGACAAGACAGGCTTCAGTCTTCCCTGAGCCTGTAGGAGCGATTACCACTGCATCTCCTTTATGTTTCATACATTTTAAATGGAAATCACGAGGTACATACTTTGCTTTACCATCGGTTTCAATTTTGGATTTTAGTTTTTGAAATATTACCTGGGGAGTTACATTGTTTATTTGGCAAATCTCTTTATAGTTTATTTCAGAAGAACCCAACCAATCGCAAAAATGAAGGAACCCCTTCATTAGCCCGTATAGCGTTCGAATAACATGGATATCCTTATCACGGAAATAACGAGCCCCCAAATATTTATCAGCAAATAATATGAAAAAGCTTAAAGCATATTTAGATGGAGGAAGCTTGAAACAATCATTATATGAAAACTCCCCGCCACTTATTTTTTCTATTGTTTTTATCATGTATTCAACTTCTTCATTTTCCAGCATCGGCCATTCTTTATCACACATTTCACGTTGAAAATTTCTTAAGTCTCCTGTTAATGCTTTGTGATGGCTTAATATGGAATAAAAGTGATAGGGCGGCCCAACACTCTCAAGACTATCCCTTTCCAAGCATATCAACATAAGGCAAGATATGAGTTCATGCCTGAAATAATCACTATTACGAACAGGATGTTTTTTTATTAATTTTATCATAAGTTGTTGGAACAAGCGGTTCAGTTTACCGGTATCATGAAACAACACTGCAATTTTCATAAGCCTGATATAGGCTTCGGCGTTAATACCAAGTTCTGAAAGAAGAAATGTTAATTTTTCTCGGATTTGCTCAATTTCAGCATAAGCTATTTCATAACATTTACGAACATGTTCTTCGTAAATGCCTTCATTGCCATCAATAGGCTTAGCATAATAAACCTTATTTTCCACAAATGCTCACCCACCAAATTTCACCATTGGTACCGATGTATCGGAAAACAAATATGTTGGAATTTCATTAATAAGCTGCTGTTTATCACCCAAGAATGTGAAAGTTAAAAACCTGGAAGCTTTTCGTACTCCATCAACCCCAATATTAAAATCAATCGGAAGATTTTTCACTATTGGTGGTCTTAAAGTTTGTGGTATCGGAATAGATTCGATTTTCTTCCAATTGAATTTAAACATTCTTGAATAATCTCCACATACCCACGTGTTGCACAAATCAAATTCATTTTTAATTGTTACACTGTCAAAATATGTGACAGTTATTATTCTGGCTAGGTCATCGCTTGTCCCAAGGGTAATCGCATAAAAAGGGTATTGAAAAGCATTATATAGAGCTTTTATAGCTTCATCCCTCTCACTAGCATAAAATACGCTTAGTTTTAAATCGGACAAAAAAGTACGTAAAAGCACAGCCCGTGTTGGTTCATCTGATTTCTTATCTGCCTTTATTTTTATGTAATTCCAAAGATCCTTACCTTTCCCGTCAGCAACCCCGATACATCCTACATGTAATTCCACAGACTTAGCCCATGAAAGCACATCTTCAAAGCTCTTCCCCATTGCCGCGCCTGCCATTCCAAGCAGAGTCGTAGGAGGTGGAAGAGGCAGAGTGTCATGGTAGAGCTGCGCACCTGGATCTCTGAAAGAGGCAAAAGGAGCATAAAGATCTATCCTTAATCCTTTCATTTTTACACCTCATTTATTCAAGCATAGACATTTTTAAGCCACCCTTTTATTCTTTTAAAGCATTCTCCCAAGGAAACATATTTGTTGTTATCTTCAGGGAAAAATCCTTTGCGCTCTCCAATTACATACTCAATTATCTGTGAAGAATTATCCGATAACGTACTTTTAATCAAGCTTTCTTTAATTCTTCCATTGTCATCTATTTTAATGCTTTCAAGAAAAATGGGGTTTTTAACTTTAAGTAACGCGGCACATACAAATTTTGGTGACATATCAGTCAAAAAACGGCTTTGCCTGCCAACCGTCCACAAATTTTGAATCGCATCGCATAACGCTGCAACACGCTTGTATTTTTCTTCATTAGTCAAGTTCAATTCATATTTGTCACCTGCTGATTTTTCTCCTACCCTATCCAGTTCCAGCATAATGGTTCCCACATAATAGCCTGAGTGGATTTCTGTCTCGAAAATATTAGGATTACCTCCTGTTCTTACTGACATGTAATTGGTACCAAAGTCCATTTCTCCCCTGTAAGGATCAAGCGAGATCAGCGGCGATACGCGAAGAGGAGCTGTTCTTTTTATTGTCTCAGAATCAGCCTGCATAAATCCAAACAAATCATCATCAATATACTCCTGCGGATTGCATTGAGTGGATGCGGCACCTTTCTTCTGCTTTGCCTCGGATGTTTCAGAAAGCTTCCATCCTAGAACGGCAAGCTGTTCTCTTAATGCTCTTCTGACGGCCTGCGAAGAGCAATATGGATATTGATTACCGTCATTCTTCTCGATTTTTTTAATACTCACAATATTATCAGCTTCCTTGTCAGCTCCATTCAGAGACGCATAAGAAGCCCAGGTAAGATAAGTAATGGTTAAAGCTTTAGCATTCATTATGATTTAACCTCCTTCAAACTATTATTAACAGCATTTATAACTTGCAGCGCACCCATTATGCAATAAGCTCGGAATTCTTCAAATTTGACATCTTCTAATATACCATCAAGCAACTTACCGGATACGGTAATTCCGTAACGGAACATCATGTTATTTAGTTGATTTAGAAAATCCGTTGTTGTTCTGGCTTTTCTTAAAACAAATAAATCACCCTTGATTTTTCGTATGGCAGCCTCCGTTTTGCTCTTATCTATTCCTTCACCGGAATCAGACTTAGGGATAACAGCTCCGGCAATCTGTCTTCCCAGATTTACAGCAACATCGACCTGTTCCTTGTTCATGCCTACACCTTCCTTTTTTATTAGTAGTTCATAATTTTTAATAAAACTAAAAATATTTGAAAATGCCACAATTTGACCGTTCATAATTTTTCTGAAATAAAACGGTTCCAAAATATATAAAATACTATGCTTGAGTAGGATACTTCTGCAGACTTTTTCTCTTACCAAATTTGGATTTTTCTTATTTTCACTGTCCCAAAGGGAATTGTAGAAAACTTTTAAATTAATATCATCGTCCAACATGTATCTAAGAAGTCTGAAAACGTAGCATATATCTTGGTATATGGTTAAATCTTTCGTAATAAATGTCTTACTGCCAGTTTCCGCATAAATCAAGAAAAACATTACAGGGTTTGAATATATTTTTTGAAAGAAGTTGTTAAATTCATTTTCATCAAGCCAATATAGTAAGTTTTCTTCTGCTCTCTTTTTTATTTGTTCTTTCAGCAATAATGAAAACTTATCATTAAAAAAAGCCCATAGCAGTTCAAAGGGTTTCGAAGCATATTGTACTAAGCTATCACTTTCCAATCCAATGTTGCAATAAAAAATATCATCATCATTTCGCTTCATCATGGGCGAATTAGCACCCATTTCAGACTGAATATCAATTAGCATTTGAATTGACGGGGAGTACGCCTGAATAATTAAGAGATCGTCTTCAACTTTCTTATAGCCTGCTGTGTGGATGGCAAATTTGGAGAGAAACTCACATTCCCAGCAAATTACATCCGGCATTTTAGCCTGTGAATTAAATGATTTTGCTGCAGTATTGCTGGCAAACAACAAATATGAAGGTTGTCCTACTTCACTATAGTTATTGCTTTCTCTGCCGCAAACGCAACATACCTGGGATTTTCGTTTTGATTTTGTTTCAGGTAATATTTCCAATTTAGGATGGCAAGTCGGCAATTCATAAAGCAAGTATTTCTTTTTTCCCCAAAGTTCTTTTTTGTTTTTTTCCAGAAATGCTTTTACTCTAGATTTTTCATCTTCGTTAAGTTCATTTAATGTTACACCTTTTGCTTTCCAACTGCTTCCTTTAACAAATAGACTAGCTATTGGTGTAGGAATCCTCTTAGGTCCTAATTTCAGTTCTTTTGTCTGCTCGTCCATTAAAACCAGTTCCGGATTTTGTTTTTGTTTTGAAGTTGAAACGTTCCAATAAAGCATTGCCAGATCATCATTATAACATTCAAACAAGAATTGCCTTAGATTGGACAGTTCACAATAAGTGAACTCCAACGCATTATTTTCTTCATTTATTTTGATTCCTATACCGTAACGTTTAAGTCTTTCGGGGTTTGATTCTGCAATCAAGTACAAACCGGCTATACCGCTGTCTATCCAGAAATGATTACGTAGCCCAATAGAATATGTATTCATTTTCGCCACACCTTCTTATAAAAAACAATTAATGCATGTATAAAAATATGAGACCGTCCTTTGAAAATATTATGTTATTAATACTACGATGAATTTTCATAGTATATTTCATTACAAGTTTCACATATATTTACATTTTATTTTATTTGATTATACCATAAATTTATT
>JAAYHJ010000066.1 GCA_012735465.1 Clostridiaceae bacterium | reverse complement strand
TCTTCTTATTAAATTACAAATTTCCTTCGTCATTTTCAGACATTCTTGCTATTATTTACTATTATTTTACCATAATTACCAAAACAGCCCCATCTGTTAACCAATCTGACGGTATCAACTTTTTGTAGGATATTTTTTCCCAACCACTCATATTGGCATCTAGAACTCAAATGATCCCTTTTGCAACCCTTTCAAACACCGAAACATAGGGATAACTTTTCCTCGGTTTAATATCGTTATATTATTGAATTGTTCTTGCGTATGTTTTAGCATTTTTTGCATTTTTGCAGTGCCTGCTTTACTTAAATTATAAGCTTTCTTTTTTGTTTGTTTTAAATGCTCTAATTTCACTCTTCCACCACTACTGATGTATGCCCTCAGTTCCGTCATTGCTTTTAAACCTTTTCGGCTCCAACCCATAGGACGACTACTTAAACGACTTGATAATACATGGCTTACATGCCCTTCCGTTCCACTCCCTCCGCAATTCTCCTGGGAATATATCTCTATCGCTTGCCAGTTGTTGATTATGTATTTTTTAAAATCCTTAATCTTTTTTTGTTCCTTTTCACTCTTTGTATTTTTGATAAGTTCACTAACACTTCTCTTAAAACTTTTTAAATCACCGATTCTAATGGCTGCATATATTTCGCGCCTTCTTTCCGGATGGCCTCCTGTAGCCTGTAGTATTGATTTGTTCAGATGGTATTTATCCAATACCAGTTTCGCTTTAGGTAACCAGTCAAGTCCCACCTTTATCCATTGGGCTCCATCACCATGTAAATAGATCCTCTCCAGGAAATTAACATCGTATTCCGAATAAATCCAATTTGCTGCTTCTAACCATAATTCTTCCGGTTCTTTACCATAACTACTTATATGATGTGGATTTATGCACTGACCACGTCCCCCGATCCTTCTTATACCTTCGTATACACTAATCAACGGCACTACAGCATTACTACCATCCTGCATTGCTACATGATCTTCATCCGCATCAATATGCAATACTTTTACGATCTTCTTTTCTTTACTGTTTTCTATTTTTAGATTATCTAACAAACGTACTTTATTCATTACTGTTTGCCGACTTATTGCTCCACCTGTTATATTATGACTGCTTTTTGCATAGGAGTACTTACTAGCATGTTCTACTAGGTTTACTGCTACTGTCCCTGTTACCCGTTCATTTCTCTCTAAGCCTACCACTCTATCTAGTAAATAGGTATACTCCTGTTGTCTCTTATCATAATAATAAGTCCGGCTAAATTGCATAGTTCCAAAAACCGTAAATATTTCCCGATTGTCATTTTTACGCTCTATAACTATCCCTTTTTGTCTACGACCCGACTTGTCTGCTTCTATTGCTTTATCTAGATTCTCAAGATATGTACTCATCATTTCTAATATAAAACCATCTGTATATTCTTTTAAAGTGGTTTCCATTTCTTCTATAACTCTTATTTCATCAGCCGCAAAAAAATTTATTATTTGGTCAATGAATTCTTGGCATTTTTGTAGTAAAATAGTATTCACAAGAGATCCTCCTTTGGTAATTGGTTTTTGTCGATTTAATTTTACCAAATTGAGTGGTCTCTTGTTTATTTTTTCCTACAATAATTTTACACTATAACCAATCTTCTTGGCACAAAAAGTTTGCAACGGACACCCCTCACATATGGGCTTCTTCTGGCAGTATTGTTTGGCATGTTCCACAATTAAAGCATGAAACTCATTATAAAGATATAGGTCCTTGG
>JAAYHJ010000065.1 GCA_012735465.1 Clostridiaceae bacterium | reverse complement strand
GGGTATGTGATATAGCCCGTTGTATCAAAAAGATGGGGATACCTTTAAGTTTAATTATCCTACAACAAATTGACACTATCTTATGTAGTTAAGCCCTTTTCCTTGGCGGAACTTTATGCTAAAGTAACAGCTTTGTTAAAACGTGCCAAGGGCATGGTAAGAACCGGAGCAATAATGGTAGGCAGCATCAAGCTGGACCCCTATCGATGTATGGTTATGGTAGATGATAAGGAAGTAGTGTTGGCACCTATAGAATTTGCCATTTTAAAAATACTTATGGAAAATCGCGGTAAAGTATTGAGCCGTGAAAGCTTACTTACTAAGATTTGGGGATATGACTTTGAAGGCAATGACAGGGTGGTGGACAATCATATAAAAAAGCTGCGCCAAGCTTTAGGCAGTGCTTCTTCTCAGGTTAAAACGGTGTTTAAAAAAGGTTATAAACTGGAGGAAAGATGATGGAAAAGAATAAACAAAAGGAGAAAATTTACATACGTACTGTTAGTACTTTTTTTGCTATTTATTTAGTGCTGATGATAGGTTTCAGCGTGTTCTTAGTATTCCAGGAAAAAAAGGCTGCCGACATGGAACTCCAGACCTATGCTTTACAAATTAATAATAGGATTGAAAATATCATACAAAACTATTTAGATAATGACGAAAATATAACGGATATTTCTAAAGTAAAAGAGGAATTATTACAGGAGCACTCTTTTTTAACCCTAATGGGTTCAGAAGTAGCAATATTTACCCGGGACTGTAAACTGCTTTTTAATACAAACAATTATTGGTTATGCAGCTATACAAAGTATAAAAAGGGGAATACCCATTATATAGGATATAGCTATTTAAACCCAAAGGATTGGTTTAGCGAGCAGGAAATAAGGGAGATTGAAGGATATTTATATGCAATGCCCAAAGCCAGAAAGATAGGGGACCTTTCAGGATATTCCGTAAGTTTAGAAGGATTTTGGGTTGATGATATGATGATAATTCCGGAAAAAGTAACCGTAACTCCCATGTATGCTCAAAGTTTTGATAAAAAAGGAAATATAAGTTCAAGTAGCGGTATCCATACAGATGATATAGTGTATTTTTCGGATTATAAAAATACCTCTGATTTGCCATATTTTGAACATGGAAGTATCATTGAAGATAATAACGGCAATCCAAATACTGAAAGGAGAATTGGGCTTCGCACGATGGTGACGGATGAGGCCCAACTAAAAAAAGCCATTAATAAATTTACCGGTTTACGCAGCATGACTCAAAGGATAGGGTTTTTAACTTATCGTTACTATTTGCCGGTACCCTATCAAAATACGGCTAGAGTAAAAGATGACCAAAGTCTGGAAAGCAGTTTTTGGACGGTGATAGGCCGGGACGTAAATATTGGAGAGAAGTGCTTTCCTACCTTAGGATTTGTTTGGGTATCCTGTTTTATAACCTTTAGTGCCGCGGCATTAATGCTTGCACGACAAACTTATAAAACTTATAAACAACAAGAGGAACTTGAAAACCGGCGCAAGGAAATGACGAGTGCCTTAGCCCATGATCTAAAAACTCCCCTGAGTATTATTTCAGGGTACGCAGAAAATTTGCAAGCAGACATACATCCGGAAAAAAGGGAACATTATATAGAACATATTCGGGAAAATATCAAACGCATGGATAGAATAATTCATAAAATGCTTGAATTAACAAAGTTAGAATCAAGTCCCATTAAAATTAGTCTTGAGGATGTGGCGCTTGCTGATGTGTGTAAAATAATCATTGAACGTTACAAGCCGGTTTGGGAAGATAAACAAATAAATGTTTCCTTAGAAGGAGAAGCTCCCATCAAAGCAGATCACTCCCTAATGTTAAGGGTTATTGATAACTTTTTTGTTAATGCCCTTGACAACACACCCGAAGGTGGAAAGATTAGTGTAAGAATACTGGATGATACATTAGAAGTTTATAACAGCGGCAGTTATATACCTGAAGATAAAATCGAAGAAATATGGCTGCCCTTTAAGAAAGGAGATACAGCACGGGGTAATTCAAAAGGCACCGGTTTAGGGTTGGCTATTGTGCGTAAAATATTGGAATTGCACAAGTTTTCTTATGGAGTGAAAAATAGGGAAGAAGGTGTAGTATTCTGGTTCAAATTTCAATGATATTAGCGATTGAGAGACTAAGCCTAACAAGTAATTTGCAATCAAATAGCAAAGATGAAATATGAAGTTGAGTAGTTTATTTATAAAGTGTTATTAAACTTGTAATTAATTGTTGAAAAAATTTTAGTTAACATAATAACTTTTCCTTGACAAATTATCACTTTTAAATAAAATATATATTGGTTGGTTTTAATTGATTCTGGATTTATCAAAAAGATAATAAGTATAATGTTTAATCAAGGTGATTGGTGATGTTTGCCAAACACCTTGTGTTTTTGTGTACGTTTTATTTGAATTAGCGTAAATAAAGAAGGAAATATTTTTTTTGTGTAGTATATATACATAGTAGATATTTTTTTAGGAGGAAGGGTATGTATATTATAGGTATAAACGGAAGTCCTAATAAAAAAGGAAATACTTACTATTTACTGGATAAATTGCTTAAATACTGTGGAGAACAAGGAGCAGAAACGGAAATCATCAATATACCTCAGGTACTTAGCACTTTGAAGAATCCCTTCTGCACAGCATGTTCTAATCCCTGTACCGGTCAATGTTATCAGAATACAGAGCTTGAAACCACATATAATAAACTAAAGAAAGCGGACGGAGTATTTATTGGTAGCCCTGTATACTTTGGGTCGGCGTCGGCCCAGTTGAAGGCTTTTTTTGATAAAAGCAGAAAGATTCGGGGTGAAAGAGCGTTTGTTAATCTTGTAGGTGCTGCGGTAACGGTCGGAGGATCCAAGTACGGAGGACAGGAGACGACAATAAAAGCAATTCATGATATGATGCTGGTGCAGGGTATGATTATTATTGGTGACGGACATGTCGACTATGATGCCGGTCACCATGGAGTAAGTGCCCAGAGGCCTGCAGAAACCGATGATTTTGCTGAAAAAAGATGTATCGTGTTAGCGAACAGAATGATTGAGGTATGTAGAGCTATTAAAGACGCTAATTTAAGGGCGAAAAGATGAATTTGTCTGTGCATTTATTAATTAATGTACTGCTTAAGGGCGTATAAATTATCTGCTTGATTTTATCAGTTTATAAGGTCGTGATAATATGAATATACGCGAGCATACGGAAAAGCTTGAGGAGCAATTATTATCACCCTTTGCTCAACTAAGCTCCAAAAGTAAGGGGCGGAAAAGACCTGAGAAAAAGTGTGATATAAGGACCGAATTTCAGAGGGATAGGGACCGGATTATACATTCTAAGTCTTTTAGAAGATTAAAGCATAAAACGCAGGTATTTATAATCCCGGAAGGTGATCATTATAGAACCAGGTTGACGCACACATTGGAGGTTGCCCAAATAGCCAGGACCATTGCAAGGGCTCTGCGATTAAATGAAGATTTGACGGAAGCAATTGCTCTGGGCCATGACCTGGGCCATACCCCCTTTGGTCATTCGGGGGAATATGTATTAAATGCTATCTGCCCTTATGGCTTTAAGCATTATGAGCAAAGCTTAAGGGTGGTGGACCTTTTAGAAAACGGGAAGGGTATGAATCTTACGGAAGAGGTACGGGATGGCATTGTTAATCATACAGGGGAGAATACGGCAGCTACGTTAGAAGGCCAGGTTATAAAATACGCGGATAGAATTGCATATATAAATCATGATATTGATGATGCAATCCGAGGGGGAATTATTAAAAAAGAAAGCATACCTAAACATTGCCTGGATATACTGGGTGAGACCCATAGTCAAAGAATTAATACCATGATTACAGACATAATCCAGAACAGCCTTGGAAAAAACACCATACAAATGAGTGAAGAAATATATAAAGTAACAATGGAATTGCGCGGATTCATGTTTGACAATGTATACATAGGCTCTGCTGCAAAAAAGGAAGAACAAAAAGCACAACACATAGTTGCCGAGATTTACAATCATTTTATCAAACATCCCGAATTGATGCCGGAGGAATTTCAGGCATTTCTTAAACATTCGGATGTGCATAGGGTGGTATGTGATTACATTGCCGGTATGACCGACCGGTATGCAATTCACATATTTTATAACTTATTTATCCCTTCTCCTTGGAGAAGTGTATATTATGTATAAAATTGTAAATTATGCATAAAACTAATAAATAGCTCTTTAAATAAAAGATAATTTGCAAAAAAAGAAGGAATTTTTATTGTTATGTCGAATAGAATAAGTCGAATGAAAATTCGTTTGAGAGCATGAAAAGTGTAAAATTAAGAAGGGAAGTCCGGATGGCTTTATTTTATACTGAGGAAGTTATACAGGAAGTAGTAGCAGCAAATGATATTGTAGATATTGTATCCGGCTATGTGAAGCTAAAAAGGGTGGGGCGGGGATTTGTTGGCATTTGCCCCTTTCATAATGAGAAAACTCCTTCCTTCAGCGTTTCGCAGGATAAACAGCTTTACCACTGCTTTGGCTGTGGAGCCGGCGGCACTGTAATACAGTTTATCATGTCTATTGAAGGGCTTGATTTTATTGAAGCTGTGAAATTCCTTGCAGAACGGGCCGGTATTCATCTTCCGGAAGGTAATTCCGACGGGGATGAAGCCAGGAGATTTGAAAAAAAGCAACTTGCTTTAAATATTAATAAAGAAGCTGCCCATTTTTTTCATAAGTGCTTAATGTCCGATGAAGGAAGATATGCAAGGGAATACCTTGAAAACAGGGGAATAAAGCCTAAGACGATTATAAGCTTTGGTTTGGGATTTTCACCCAATTCATGGGATGCTCTGTTTAAGCATTTAATAAATTGCGGATATACTGTACAGGATATTTTAGATGTGGGCCTCATTGTCGAGAATAAGAATAAAAATACTTATTATGACCGTTTTCGCAACAGGATAATGTTTCCTATAATTGATGTAAGGGGCAATGTTGTAGGTTTTGGTGGCAGGGTGATGGGGGATTCCAAGCCTAAGTATTTGAACTCACCCGAAACAATTGTTTTTAATAAAAGTAGAAATTTATATGGACTGAATTTTGCTAAAAATTCAAAAAAGAATCAATTAATTGTGGTAGAAGGATATATGGATGTTATATCTCTTCATCAAAATGGAATAATAAATACCGTAGCTTCTTTAGGAACAGCCCTGACTCCTGAGCAGGCAAAGATGATTGCCCGGTTCTGTAGCGAGGTAGTAATTGCCTATGATTCGGATGAAGCGGGACAAGCAGCAACCATTAAGGGTATTGAAGTGCTCAGTGAGGCAGGCTGCAAAGTAAAGGTACTGGTACTTGATGAAGGAAAGGACCCTGATGAATTTATCCGAAGCCGGGGTGTTGAAAGATTTGAGAAAGCTGTTAAAAATTCTAAAAGCCACATAGAATATAAAATAGATTTGCTAAAGACAAAGTATGATATAAATGATATTGAACAAAAGATTGCTTTTGTGAACGCAATTGCTAAAATATTTGCAGCAGTGGACAATGCAGTAGAAAGAGATGCTTATGTGAAAAGGATTTCTGAGAAAACGGGAATTAGCAGCCAGGCGATTTTTACGGAGATAGAAAAAATAGCATCAAAGAATTCATATAAAAACAAGAAAAATTTGAAATTGAAGCCGGTAAGACCGGCAGAAAGTATTCCACAAAAAGAATATCTGATTAAAACACAAAAGCCTGAAAGTAATGTCAAGCTGCTTAACGCTGAGAAAATGCTTTTAAATTTACTATGTTATGATAAGTCTGTTTTTAATGCGGTTAAAGGAATGATTGGACCGAAGGACTTTACTTATAAGGTTCATGCAAAAATGGCAGAAGTAATTTATGACTTAAGGGAGAAGGGCATAAACTTTGATGCCGCCCGATTGATATCAATGTTTGAAGATGAGGAAGTAAAACAGGTAACTTCAATACTTCATATGGAAACCTTTTTTGACGATAATAATGATGCTGCAATGGAGCTTATTGATACAATTAAAAAGGAAAAAACTATGAAAGGTATTTTATCCAGTTTAAAAGAAGGGAATGTTGAGAAATTACAAGCACTGTTGATAGAATACAAGGGGTTACAAAACGACTAGAAAGGAGGGATAGTAGCAGATGAAGGATAACGAAAGTAAAAAAGCCGTAATAAAGGAATTGCTGGATAGAGGAAAAAGCAAGGGAATGATTACTTACAAGGAAATATTGGATACCCTTGAAGAAATAGAACTGGATCCAGATCAAATTGAAAAAGTCTATGATACTTTCGAAAAGCTAGGGGTAGAAGTAGTCGGGGATATAGAACAGGAGCTGAAAGATATTCAGATTAATGAAGAAGACCTTGATTTAAGTATTCCTGAAGGGATTAGCATTGATGACCCCGTAAGAATGTATCTCAAAGAAATTGGGAAGGTACCACTGCTTACTCCTGAAGAAGAAATTGAACTTGCCAAGAGGATGGAAAAAGGAGACCAGGAAGCAAAGAGAAAATTGGCTGAAGCAAATCTCAGGCTGGCTGTAAGCATTGCAAAAAGATATGTGGGCCGAGGTATGTTATTCCTTGACTTGATACAAGAAGGGAACCTGGGATTGATAAAAGCAGTTGAAAAATTTGACTATGAAAAGGGTTTTAAGTTTAGCACATATGCTACCTGGTGGATTCGTCAGGCAATAACGAGGGCTATTGCAGATCAGGCCAGAACCATTCGTATTCCTGTTCATATGGTAGAAACTATAAATAAATTGATACGTGTTTCCAGGCAGCTGCTTCAGGAACTGGGAAGGGAGCCTCAGCCGGAAGAGATTGCAAAGGAAATGGGAATGAGTGTTGATAAGGTCAGAGAAATTATGAAAATAGCGCAGGAACCCGTATCGCTGGAAACGCCTATCGGGGAAGAAGAGGATAGCCATTTAGGCGATTTCATTCCCGATGATGATGCACCTGCTCCTGCTGAAGCCGCATCCTTTACATTGTTGAAAGAGCAGCTGATTAATGTGTTGGATACCCTTACACCGCGAGAAGAAAAGGTATTAAGACTGAGATTTGGTTTGGATGACGGAAGAGCCAGGACATTGGAAGAGGTTGGGAAGGAGTTTAACGTAACAAGGGAAAGGATTAGGCAGATAGAAGCAAAGGCACTAAGAAAACTAAGACATCCCAGTAGGAGTAAAAAATTAAAGGATTATCTTGATTAAAAGGTTCGATTGACATTTAAGGTCAATCGAGCCTTTTATCATGTTTCGGGTAAAAAGCTATAAAAAAATCTTTTCTTTGCGTTATAAACCAGAGTAAGTTGTACAAAATAAGAATGAATATCAGGAGGTGATGGCTGATTGGATGCTATTGATTGCCTGGAAAGAGCATGGTTAAATGCCCAGGAAGCCGTGAGAGACTATGAAATGTATTCTAAACGCATAAAGGAAGGGGAAATAAGCTCAGCATTTAAGAGGTTTGCCGAACAGGAAGGCGAAACGGCAAGACAGCTTCGGGAACTTTTGATAAAGTACAAGGGACAACCGATGGATAGCGCATTGCATAACAATAAGGTAGGTGATGGACAATAATATAATGATTAAAAAAAGAGTCTGCCCGGACTCTTTTTTTCTTAATATTGAATCACGAAAAGGGTAGTAATAATTGTATAAATGTAATAAAATATAACGAGATATAATGAATGGCTGGTACATAATTGGATTATTGATACGGAGGGAATGGTATGGCTGGAAGATTTGACAATAGCAATGGAAGTATAATCATATCCACAGATGTTATTGCTAATATTTCGGGTATGGCTGCTACCCAGTGTTACGGCGTGGTGGGGATGGCCTCACGCAATGCAGCTGATGGATTGGTTAGCCTTTTGAAAAAGGAGGCAATGACCAAGGGTGTTAAGGTTGTAGTGGAAGGACAGGATCTTATCATTGATTTGCATATTATTGTAGAATATGGAGTTAATATTTCAGCGGTTTGTGAGAGCATCATAAATACTGTAAAGTATACCGTTGAATCTACTACAGGTCTTGTTGTTAAAAAAATTAATGTATTTGTTGAAAGCATAAGAGTGGAATAATAGTGAGGAGGACTTGGTTTGATAACAAGATATATTGATGGGAAAATGTTAAAAAGAATGGTTATATCTGCAGCAAACCATTTAGAAAATAATAAGAAAAAGGTGGATGCATTAAACGTGTTTCCTGTTCCGGATGGGGATACGGGAACAAATATGTCCCTTACACTCCTTACTGCCTCTAATGAGCTGAAAACTGTTGATGACGATTCCGTTTCCGCAATTGCCGAAAAGTTGGCAGCGGCTTCTTTGAGGGGAGCACGGGGAAATTCAGGAGTTATATTATCCCAGCTTTTCAGGGGATTTGCAAAAGGTCTGAGAGGATATGACAGAGTAAATGCAACCGTTTTTGCACAAGCGTTAAAATCAGCAGCCGATACGGCATACAAGGCGGTGATGAAGCCTACGGAAGGCACCATATTAACCGTTGCCCGGGAAGGAGCAAAAGCGGCTGTGGCCGCAAGTCAGACAGAGGACAATATCACCGAGGTGTTTAAGCGATCGTTAAACCATGCCAAGGTAATATTGGAAAAAACTCCTGATATGCTGCACGTTTTGAAGCAGGCAGGAGTGGTGGATGCAGGCGGGAGCGGGCTGATTTATATTTTAGAGGGTGCGCTGAAAGTTCTGGAAGAAGACATGGAAGTAGAACTAAGCATTGAACGGTCCTATGATGATATTGATAATAGTGCAAAGGGAATCATGGCTGAAGATATACGTTACACCTATTGTACGGAGTTTTTAATACTTAAAAAAAGTCCTTCCGTAGCCGGCTCTTATTTTAAGGATATTATTCGTACCTATGGAGACAGTTTATTGGTAATTGATGATGAAAACGTGATTAAGGTGCATATCCATACAAACAATCCGGGTATTGTAATACAGGAAGGAATAAAGCTGGGCGAGCTTACAAGCATTAAAATTGATAATATGAAAGAACAGCATAATAATTTACTCTTACAAAATGAGCAAACAATAAAGAATAAGGAGTATGGATTTATAACCGTTGCAGTAGGAGAAGGAATTGTCGAACTGTTTAAAGATTTAGGTGCAGACAGGGTTATTGAAGGCGGGCAAACAATGAACCCGAGTACCAATGACATTTTGACAGCGGTTGAACAGGTCCATGCAAATCATATTTTTGTCCTGCCAAGCAATAAAAACATTATACCTGCGGCGGAACAGGTTAAATATCTTACCGATAAGCATGTAATTGTGATTCCGTCAAAAAGTATACCTCAAAGTATTGCTGCCATGTTAGCCTTTAATCCTGAAGCAAAAGTTGAAGAGAATGAAATAAAAATGACAGAAGCGTTGGCGAATGTAAAAACAGGACAGGTTACCTATGCGGTACGGGACTCAATAGTGGAAGGTACACAGATACGGCAGGGAGACATATTAGGAATGGAAGATGGGCATATAGCCGTGATAGGTAAGGATATGGTTGAGGTGTGCCAGGAGCTTATTGACAGGCTAATTGATGAAGATAGCTCAATTGTAACCATCTTTTATGGAAAAGATACGGAGGAGCAGAAAGCCAGACAATTATCCGATTACATAGAAGAAAAGTTTCCTGACTGCGAAGTGGAGATTCATAATGGCGGTCAGCCCCTTTATTATTACATTTTAGCTGTAGAATAAATTTAAAGAAAAATTTTCAAGCTCCATTTATTGCCCTTTTATGTTTAATTTACTTGTTTAACATTTCGTAAACTGCATATATTAATACTGAACTAACCAACAGGAGGTGAAAAGGATGCCTAGCAGAAACAGAAAGCTGGTTCCTGAAGCAAGAGCAGCCTTGGATAGGTTCAAGTATGAAGTTGCAAACGAAATTGGAGTAAATCTTAAACAAGGGTATAATGGAGACTTAACGGCCAGACAGGCAGGTTCAATTGGTGGAAATATGGTTAAAAAGATGATACAGCAGGTTGAACAGAGCATGGCCGGAAAATAAGAGGATAATTAGTTAATTTAATATAAATAAAAAGGAATAGCTTCGGCTATTCCTTTTTACATTTGTATCTTATTGTATGCTCTTCGTCCCATCAATTCCTATTTGAATCCTTGTGACAGGTATATTTTTACCTGATGCCTGAACGGCTTTTTCAACGGCATACACAATACCATAACAGCAAGGTACTTCCATGAAGGCTACAGTTATACTTGACAGTGAATTATTCTTTATTATTTTTGTTAACTTTTCAATATATATGTTAAGGTCATCCAGCTTAGGGCAGCCTATAACAACTTTTTTACCCTTTAACAAATCATTATGATAATTTGCATAGGCAAAGGGTACACAGTCGGAAGTAACCAATAAATCGGCATTTTTAAGGTACGGAGCACTTACCGGTACAAGCATAAGCTGTATTGGCCACTGGCGAAGCTGGGATTTTACCTGTACATCTGGGTAAGTCTCGTCTGAAGATTCTTCTTCGCTAAACATACGAATTTGGCTGCCGGGACAACCACCAAAGCCCATTTTTTTACTTTCTTGTTGATGAGCTTTTACCGCCTTTTCATCAAATTCTTCTGCTTCCCGTTCAATAATCCTGATAGCATCCTGGGGACAATGTCCAAGACATGCACCCAATCCGTCACAAAGATTATCGGAAATAAGTTTTGCCTTTCCATCCACTATTTTGATTGCGCCTTCGGCGCAGTTGGGGATGCACAAGCCGCAACCATTGCATTTATTTTCATCAATATATACTATTTTTCTTATCATACCAATCGCTCTCCTATAGTTTTATTTGTTATTAAAATTATATACGAAATCACATATATACACCGTAGCCATGGCTACCAGATTAAAATTATTTTTAATAAATACTAGTGCTTAAGAATCATTTTTTAAAAATAAATTAATAAAAATGATGATTGTATGGTATAATCATTAAATAATGAGGGTTAAATATAAAGATTGATTTTTATTGTTGTAAATAGTTAAAACTGTTGACTTTTAATCCAGTTAATATAAAATATAAACATGAAAATTTTGTGTTTTTTGGAGGATACCAATGAGGGTAATTTCCGGCTCCGCAAGGGGTCATAAATTAAAGAGTCCGAGGGGCATGGCAACACGGCCTACTTCCGATCGCATTAAGGAGTCCTTGTTTAATATTATAGCAGCCCATGTTCCTGGTTCTTATGTATTGGATTTATTTGCGGGTACGGGAGCTTTAGGCATAGAATCCCTTAGCAGAGGAGCAAAATTTGCAGACTTTGTGGAAAAAAATTCATCAACAGCAAGGATTATTTCTGAAAATCTGGTGCATACAAAGCTATCGGACAGGGCAAAAGTTCATGTTTGTGATTGGAAAGACTATATTAACAGACGTTATAATTCAACGTGTAAATATGATATAATCTTTATGGATCCTCCTTATGGAAAGGATTTCATAGTTCCGGTGTTGAAGGAAATTGCAAGTAAGAACATGTTAAACGACGATGGGATGATAATAGTTGAAAGGGATAACACCGACATTATTCCAGATGTTATAGAAGATTTAGATGTAATGCGTGAGCAGAAATATGGCAGGACAGTGCTAACATTTATTAAAAAAAAAATAAAATAGGCAGGATGGTAGTAAAAATGAAAATAGCAGTTTATCCAGGAAGTTTTGACCCGGTTACAAATGGGCACTTAGATATTATTGAACGTGCTTCAAAGATTTTTGACAAAGTAATTGTTACAGTGATGAAGAATAGCAATAAAGTAGCAATGTTTACGGTTGAAGAAAGAATGGAATTATTAAGAAAGGTTACAAAAGATTTACCCAATGTTGAAATTGACTGGGGTACCGGTCTGTTGGTGAACTATGTAAAGAAAAAACAGGCACATTTTATAATAAAAGGGCTACGAGCGGTTTCAGATTTTGAATATGAGTTCCAAATGGCATTGGTAAATAAAAAACTGGAGCCTAAAATAGAGACGCTGTTTTTGACCACAAGCAGTAAGTATTCCTACCTTAGTTCCAGTGTTGTAAAAGAAGTGGCATCTCTGGGAGGATGTTTAAAAGAGCTTGTTCCTGACGAGATCATAATGGACATTGTCAGAAAGGTTAGAGAGATAAGAGAAACCAGGGGGTAGCATTATGGAAGTTTTTGCGTTGATCGATGCTTTGGAAGATATCATAGAGAAGGGTGTTCCTCTCCCTTTGTCCGGCAAAATAATTGTGGATAAGGGAGAGTTGTTGGAGCTTATACAGGATATTCGCCTTAAGCTTCCTGATGACCTGAAACAGGCAAAATGGGTAAAGGAAGAAAGACAGCGTATCCTTTTGGAGGCTCAAAAAGAGGCCAGTAATATTATCAAGGATGCGGAGAGCAAAATTAATTCATTGATTGATGAGCATGAGCTTACTAAAAAAGCTTATGAGCAGGCAAATGAAATAATATCCAATGCACAGAAAAATGCCAGAGAAATTCGTTTGGGTACAAAAGAGTATGCCGATGAAATCCTGGAGAACTTGGAAAATATAATTAAGCAAACCTTGGAAGTAATACATCAGAATAGGCAAGAATTAAAAGAGTTTAAGAAGTAAGCTTATGATTTGTTTTGTATATAAGCAAAGATGCAAAATAGTACAAGCAGAAATATGATACTCCCCAGGTAAACAAGGGACGATAAAAAAGAATTGATTATTTCGAAGTTTGACGGCTTAAATAGCGGTGAAGCCAGGGGTAATGCTACTTCAATGTAAAGGGGTAAATATTTGCAAAGAAAGAAAGTATATATTGCCGATAATATGCCATGCATTCCCTTTCCTGCAAGATAGGGAATTACGCTGATTTTGGCTTTGCTTATTATGCTTATTACTTGGCAATGTACGGATAAGCCTGCCCATCCAAGAATAAGACTTGTAACAGCTAGTTTTTGTGCAATAGGCACGGAATTTAGCATACTGGATATCCGTATGCCTGTTGTTATTTCAAAAAAACCGCTGGCTATTGGTAGCGCTAATTCCGGTGAAAAACCAAAAGCGTTTAATATTCCCCGTATAGGATGCGAAAAGAGGGATATTATTTTTAAGTCCATAAGGAGATGAATTAATACGGAAAAAAATATAATAAATCCGCATATAATCAGTAAAAGGTTTACTGATTTTTTTATTGCATCTCCAAATAATTCCCCAAAATTTTTATTACCACTTCTTTTAAAATCTCGGATTTTATTGAGAAAACTGTTGATTGGACTGGTACGTTTATCTATAACGTTAATGCTTTTAATGCTGTTATATTTATAGTATCGAAATAAGAAACCCACTGTTAGAGAAGCGGCTATATGGGAAATAAATAATATTATCCCTGAAGACGGGGAGTTGAACATGCCTACGGCAACGGCACCAAGAATAAATAAAGGTCCTGAGTTATTGCAGAAGCTTAAAAGCCTTTCACTTTCTTCTTTTGAACATAAGCCTTTGCTGTATAAATCCGCTGTAATTTTGGCACCTACCGGGTAGCCGCTGATTATTCCCATGCAAAAAGCAAAGGCTCCGCTGCCGGGAACATTGAAAAGGGGCCTCATCACCGGTTCAAGAAGTGCCTTCAATATTTGTACTACCCCCATATTAACTAACAGATCGGTTACAACGAAAAAAGGAAATAGGGAAGGAAATACCACGTTTATACACAGATTGATACCTTGAAGGGCAGCTTCAAAGCTTTGCTTTGGATGGGATGCAATTGCAAGCATCGCAAGTAAAACCAATACGCACCAAAAGAGGGACGAAAGGTAGATATGCATAAAATAAACATTTTTTAGTATTAGCCTGAATATAAAATATAGCATGTAGGAAATGCCAATTATAGTGAGTGCCTGAAGCATTATAAACACCTCATCCCAGGAAAGTAGTAATATTGCAAAGGACCTAATGTATATATATTTCTTGGAACTTCCAAATATGAAAGATAAAATAGAGGTGTATGTTCATGAAAAACAGGAAAAAAGTAGGTATTGCTTTGGGTTCGGGAGCTTCCAGGGGCATGGCCCATATAGGGGTGATTGAGGTTTTAAAAAAATATGATATACCAATTGATTTTGTAGCAGGAAGCAGTATCGGAGCGGTAATAGGAGCACTGTACTGTGCGGGGGTTGATCTTGAATACTTTAGCAGGCTGGCAGCGCATGTCCCTACAAAAACCATACTTGATTTTTCTTTTTCAAAAAACGGTTTGATTGCAGGGCATAAAATAAAAAGTATCATGAGCCTTCTATTAAGAAATCGAACTTTTCAAGATTTAAAAACTCCCCTTTGCGTAATTGCAACGGATTTGGTAAAGTGTGAAAGGGTAATCTTAAACCAGGGGAGTATATCAGAGGCATTACGCGCAAGTATTTCTATACCCGGCGTTTTTGCTCCCGTTAAGTATAAGGATAAGATACTGGTGGATGGGGGTGTGACCGACCGGGTTCCTGTAACGGTAGTAAAAGAAATGGGTGCGGATTTTGTTATTGCTTCCGATGTAGGATTCAATGGTGGAAATTTTAAGATAAAAAGTTTTTTTGACGTGGTAATTCGTTCTCTGGGAATCATGGAAAAAGAGGCTGCAACATTGAAAACTATTCATGCAGATGTAGTGATTAAGCCGGAAGTGGAGGATATTAATCCGGCTTCTTTTGAAGAGGCAGAAAAGTGCGTGCAAAGGGGAAGGGAAGCAGCGGAACGGGCTGTTCCCTATATACTGGAGGCACTTAACAGCAGCTTGTGAATTTATTCCATAATAATGGGAGAAGTGGTAATATCAATATTACCCAGACGTTCCCTGGGATTTGGGTAATGGAGGGCATATAAGTCAGTGGATAAAAAGTCCAGCTCCATCATTTGCCTTAGCAACGGATTGCATGATTTCCGGTACAGCGAAGGTTTGATGAAAATAGGGAGGGAAGCTTTTTTAGCCGCTTCTTTTAACAGTATCCTTCCTTTTGAATTCAAACCCAAAATGCGTATGTACTGGGGCCCTCCGTACTTCTGGAAAGTGTTTAATAAATCCTTTGTTATGCCTAAAAGCACATTAAACATTATCCTTTGCAGTCTTGTCCTTGTATACCTTTTGGTCTTTATGTTTGAAATGACCGACTCATACGTGCCAAACCGGTTTACAGCATCCTTTATCCTGTTTTCCAATCCTTCATTTACATCGGGGAAATTAGATAATTGGGCTGCACTCATTTTCCTTAATAAGGTGAGCAAAACCTGCTCAAATTGCTGTGTAAAAACAGGGGCTTTTCCCATATCTATTTCATTGGCTAAGATGGAAAAAGATGCGGCGGGCATATAGGGCTTAATCCGGTCCGGGTAATGGCTGCTTTCCAATAGGTTGCGGATGGCGGTAGCACTTGTAATGTTATCATAGGCTTCGAGGGAATGATAGCCTGCTTTATGGCGCTTCAGGGTGACAGGCTGTATACTGCTTCCAAGCCGGTACAATGCTTTTATATATTCTATACCCAAAATATTATTGGGGGAAGAAAGAATATGTCCTATTGATTGGGCATCAACGGAGCCTTTTAGGTAATCCACCACTGCCCTTTCCCTGGCTTTGACAAAGCTATGCCCTTCCTTTAGATAGTACTTGTATTTTTGGGATATTTCTTCAGGCTCTTCAATCAATATTTTGGCAATTTCCTTAAGTTCATCTATTTGTCCCCACTCGCTCCCAAAACATAAATGGGTAACTATGTTCAAACTGTCAAGTATTTTCACTGCGCCAAAAGCAAAAAATTCTGCCGATTGAAGAACATAGCTTACAGGCAGCTCAATAACCAGGTCCACACCGTTTTCCAGCGCCATTCTTGCTCTTGACCACTTATTCAGCAGCGCCGGTTCGCCTCTTTGTATAAAGTTGCCGCTCATTACACAAACTGTAAAGTCTGCGCCCGTTATTTTTTTGGATAAATCCAGGTGGTATTTATGCCCATTATGAAAAGGATTATATTCAGTAACCAGTCCCAGTACTTTCACCTAATCACCTGCTATTTATAAAAATTAAAATAAGTATAGTAGGAATGCATTATTTTTATACTATATATAGCACAATATAGCACATTTTAGATGTCCTGTTCAAGTTATTAAACATTATATATTTTTACAACAAATTCATTATGTAATATTGTATACAAAAATCAGATCATATATAATAAGGGATGGATTTGATCACTGTTTTTAAGTGGTCGAAATAAGCAGATTTTTTCGGGAGGAGTAATATTCATGAGTGATTTTATGCAGAAAATGAAAGAAAGGGCCAAGGCAGATAAGAAGAAGATCGTATTGGCAGAAGGGACCGATATTAGGACAGTAAAGGCTGCTGCAATGGTTTTAGAAGAAGAAATTGCAGATATCGTATTATTAGGGGATGAAAACGAAATAAAAAGAATAGCGGGGGATATGGATATATCAAAGGCAGAAATAATCAATCCTGAGACCTCCGATAAGTATGAAGAATTTGTAAACAGCTTTTATGAAATGAGGAAAAGCAAGGGTGTTACGCTGGAACAGGCAAAAGAATTAATGAAAAACCCCCTTTATTTTGGGGTTATGATGGTTAAAAAAGATTATGCCGATGGTATGGTGGCCGGAGCAGTCAATTCCACTTCAAATGTATTGCGCCCATCTCTTCAAATCCTTAAAACAGCACCGGGAACCAAGCTTGTTTCTGCTTTCTTTGTTATGGTAGTTCCAAATTGCGAATATGGTGAAAATGGTGTGTTTATCTATGCGGACAGTGGTTTAAATGAAAACCCTGATGCTGAGGCTGTTGCGGAAATTGCTATTTCTTCTGCAGAAACCTTTAAGACATTGATTCAGGCAGAACCGAGAGTTGCTTTGTTGTCCTATTCCAGCTATGGCAGCGCAAAAAGTGAACTGGTAGAAAAAATGCAATTGGCTACCAAGCTGGCAAAAGAAAAGAGACCGGACCTGATTTTAGACGGGGAGTTGCAGGTAGATGCAGCCATTGTTCCCGAGGTAGCAAAATCAAAAGCTCCGGGGAGCATTGTTGCCGGCAGGGCAAATGTATTAATATTCCCTGATTTAAATGCCGGAAATATTGCTTATAAACTTACACAAAGGTTGGCAAAAGCAGAAGCCTATGGCCCTATTACGCAAGGTATTGCAAAGCCTGTAAATGATTTGTCGCGCGGCTGCAGCGCTGAAGATATTGTAGGTGTTGTTGCTATTACTTGTGTTCAGGCACAGAATAAATAAAAGGAGATGTTTTTTGTGAAAATACTTGTTATTAATGCAGGCAGTTCTTCTTTAAAATATCAGTTATTTGATATGGATAAGGAAGAAGTGCTGGCAAAAGGATTATGTGAGAGGATTGGAATAGAGGGTTCCCAGCTTAAACACCGTCCGAAGGACAGGGACATGGTGATCATTTCAAAGCCTATGAATAATCATGGGGATGCAATCCGGATGGTTATTGATGCGCTAATTGATCCGGAGCATGGTGTTATTGAAAGCATGAGCGAGATTTCTGCCGTTGGGCACAGGATTGTTCACGGTGGAGAAGCCTTCAGTCAATCGGTTATTGTTGATGAACAAGTGATGAGAGTAGTCAGCGAATGCAGCGATCTGGCGCCTTTACATAATCCGCCGAACATAATAGGTATTAAGGCTTGCCAGGAGGTAATGCCAGGGGTACCCATGGTAGGAGTGTTTGATACCGCATTTCATCAAACTATGCCTCCTTATGCCTATTTATATGCATTGCCTTATTCACTGTATGAAAAACATAAAATAAGAAAATATGGATTCCATGGGACCTCCCACAAATATGTAGCACAGCGGGCTGCCGTAATGATGGGCAAACCTATTGAAGATTTAAAAATAATTACGTGCCATCTGGGTAATGGTTCAAGTATTACCGCTGTAAAGAATGGTAAGTCGGTTGATACCAGCATGGGCTTCACACCCTTGGCAGGTGTTTGCATGGGCACGCGGTCGGGGACCATTGACCCTGCTATTATAACTTTCCTGATGGAAAAAGAAAACCTGTCCTATAAGGAAATAAATGATTTACTGAACAAGGAATCCGGGGTGTTGGGAGTATCCGGTGTAAGCAGTGACTTCAGGGATTTGGACGAAGCAGTGGAGGCAGGCAATCAAAGGGCTAAGCTGGCGTTGGAACTATTTGCATATAGCGTGAAAAAGTACATCGGTCAGTATGCAGCAGTTATGGGAGGAGTGGACGCAGTCGTATTTACGGCAGGTATCGGAGAAAACAATCCTGATATGAGGAAGAGAATTGTAGAAGGTTTGGAATTCCTGGGTATAAAAATTGACCTGGAGAAGAATAATATTAAAGGAAAAGAAATTGATATAAGTACTCCTGATGCAACGGTAAAGACATTGGTTATTCCGACCAATGAAGAATTGATGATTGCTCTGGAAACAAAAAGGCTTGTGGAAGCCCAATAAATAAAAAGGATAAAAGAGGAGATGGTAAGCCCAATAAAAAAGCATCTGTCAACAGATGCTTTTTTATTGGAATAATTAGGCTGCTCACACCTTTCAGATTTTTATTGACAAATGTTGCATAACTTAGTATAATAACTCTTGTTGACTATTGAGGTGGTTTCATGATCATAGATTTATCAAAGGTTTTAAAGTATGAGGATGCAAAGGTTGAATTTGATTCATGCCTGGATATAAAAGAAGTATCTTTTGCAGGAGATACGTACAGGTTTTTAGAACCTATTCGGGTTACGGGCAGTATACATAAATCCGGTGGCCCGCTGCAGTTAACCGGTCGGGTTTCAGGTGTTATGAGTGTTAACTGCTATAGATGTATGAAAGAAGTGCAAAAGGACTTCAACTTTCAATTGGACGAGATTTTAGTTAGCAATGACTCCCATGATACTGAAGATGATGAAGCCATTCGTTTTAATGGAGACAAAATTGATATAACGGAAGTTGTAATTAATAATATCTTAATAAATATGTCCATGAAACATTTGTGTTCTGTAGACTGTAAAGGTTTATGCCCGCAGTGTGGTGCAGACTTGAATGTGACGGAATGCAAATGTAGTACCGAAGTTATCGACCCAAGATTGGAAGTCTTAAAAAAGTTATTAAACAATAAGGAGTAGTTACCTCAGCCATTATTTGTTAAGGAGGTGTTAGAAGGATGGCAGTACCAAAGAGAAAAACATCTAAAGCAAGAAGGGATAAGAGGAGAGCAAACTGGAAGTTGGCAGTACCAGGCATGGTTAAGTGTCCGCAATGTCATGAATACAAGCTCCCACATAGAGTTTGCGGTTCCTGTGGGTATTATAAGAATAGGGAAGTAATAAAAGTTGAAGCTTAAGTATACAATAAGTATACAAAGAGAATCGTGGAGTGTATTTTCACGATTCTTTTTTAGTATACTTTATTTTTTTGCGGGTAAACCTAATGAGTAGCATAAATTAGGTGGTGGTTTTTTGGATCAATTTCTATTCTTTTTTACCATAAGCCTTATAATGGGTGTGTTAGGCAGGGTGTACCTGATGAGGGTTGACTATAGACAATACCCAAGCTATCCAAGAGGGGTGATCATGCATCTTACCTTTGGCATTATCAGTGCCGCATTGGGCTCCATTGCCATACCTGCTCTTCTGGCAAAGGATTACGCTGCTGTTACCTTTTTGACCCTTGCGGCAGAACAGTTTCGCAGTGTCAGAACCATGGAAAGGGAAAATCTTTCACTGATTGAGGACTTTGAACTTGTGCCCAGGGGCAGGTCATATATTGAAGAAATTGCAAAGATATTTGAAGGACGAAACTATATTGTGATGCTTACTTCTCTGACCACGTCACTGATGTTATATGCTTTTTCCAATACCTATGCTGCCGTAATGGTGGGAATTATAATCTTGGTTTTACTGAAATATTCCATGAAAGGACAGCGAATTGAAGAAATTGCAAAGGTCAGGATTGGTAAAGTATGGTTTGACGGCTCGCTGCTTTGTGTGGATGATGTGGTAATAATGAATGTGGGGTTAAAGGAAACAAAAGAAAGGATATTAAAAACAGGCATTGGGGTAGTACTGGAGCCTGTGGATCAAAATGCCAATATCACCCTTGCAAATATCGGACAAAGGCAGGCAATTATTCATGATGTGGTTACCCAGGTTGGTATTAAAAAAGATTTGGATGAGCCGGACTTTACCCCTCTTGCAAGAAGAAATGTAAATAACGGAAACGTGGCATTTATATTTTATCCCTCCATACAAAGTGAAGAAGCCCTGTTAAGAGCGGTAAGATATGCCCCGGTACTGGAAAGCGCACGAAGAAAACCCACTGAATCGGGAGCTGCCTATGGAAAGGGAGGTAGAAGATGAACATAGAAATCAGCCATTTTATTATGGCAATTGTAACTTGTGAGCGGGATAAGGTACAGAGCGGTTTTGCACCTGTATTTTATACAGAAAATGAAGAAGAAAGCGAAAAAACAGCTTTCCTGATTGCAAAAATTACACAAGGCATGGCCCATAATCTTGAAAACGGGGTATATATTATCGTACGTCACTAAGATTTATTTTGCAGTACCACATGGCTGATGCCGGTTTGCATATCAATGTTGATCTTGACTTATGGCATATTTTAAGTAATACTAATAACGAAAAATAAATTTTGTATAGGAGCGCTGATAAGTTGTCGGAAAAATTAATGGCTAAAGTAAAGGAAGTACGGGAAGGTAGCATTGCCGAGGAAGCAGGGATAGTGCCGGGGGATATTATCTATAAAATAAACGGTGAAATCCTTCATGATATATTGGAATATAAGTTTCTTACGGCGGATGAAGAATTGGAATTGGAAATAATAAAGGAAAACGGGGATGTGGAGATTATTTCCATTGTGAACGAGGAATACGAAGACTTGGGAATTGTGTTTGAGAATCCCCTTATAGATAGGGCAAGGTTTTGCTCAAATAAGTGTATTTTTTGCTTTATAGACCAGCTTCCGAAGAATATGAGAAAAAGTTTGTATTTTAAAGATGATGATTCAAGATTATCTTTTTTACAGGGTAATTATGTCACATTGACCAATATGTCTGAGCAGGATATTGACAGGATTATTAGGTTTAGGTTGAGCCCCATAAATATATCCGTTCATACGACCAATCCCGAGTTAAGGGTTAAAATGCTGGGTAATCCGAGAGCGGCAAAGATTATGGACCAGATGACAAAACTGGCACGGAATAATATCATGATGAATGTTCAGATAGTATTATGCAGGCATATAAACGACGGGCAGGAATTGGACCGCACATTGGATGACCTTTCTTCCCTACATCCGTGGGTGCACAGTATTTCGGTTGTACCTGTGGGTATAACGTCCCATAGGCATAACCTTTATAAGCTGGAGCCCTATGACGGGGAAGCTTCAAAGGCAGTAATTGAGCAGGTGGAGAAGTGGCAGAAAAAATTTATGGAAAGGTTCCACTCGCGTATAGTTTTTTTAGCTGATGAATTTTATATCCTTGCTTCAAGGCCAATTCCTCCTTTTGACCATTATGAAGGATTCCCTCAGATTGAAAACGGTGTAGGCTTAATTGCATCCATGCAGGAAGAGTTCCGCCAGGGGATTGCCCGGTTGGGTGAAAAGCTTACTATCCCTCATAGGTATGTCAGCATTGCCACCGGTGTCTCAGCAAAACCTTTTATAGAAACCTTGTGTGCCCAATTAGAGTCAGTGGTGGAAGGCTTGAAAGTGACAGTTTATGCAATAAGGAATGAATTTTTTGGAGAAAATGTTACTGTTGCAGGTTTGGTAACAGGGCAGGATATTTTGCGCCAATTAAAGGGCAAGGATTTAGGAGAACAGCTGTTCATCCCAATTACCATGTTGCGTAAAGATGAAAATGTATTTTTGGATGATGTTACAACGGAACAGTTGGAAAAGGAGCTGCATACAAAAATTGTTGCTGTGGAAAACAATGGATTTGAATTTATTGAAAAGGTTGCAGGACTAAAGGATTTTGACTGGATGGAGGTGTGAAAGTGGCAAAACCTATTGTTGCTATTGTGGGCAGGCCCAATGTGGGCAAATCCACCCTATTTAATAAAATTGTGGGGCGAAGGATCTCTATTGTAGATGACATACCGGGAATTACAAGGGATAGGATTTATGAAGAAGCCGAGTGGCTGAATAAAAAGTTTACCATTATAGATACGGGTGGGATTGAGCCGGAAAGCAAGGACCCAATCTTAACCCAGATGCGCAGGCAAGCAGAAATAGCCATTGAAACTGCCCATGTGATTATCTTTTTGGTTGATATAAAGGATGGAATGACGGCCTCCGATAAGGATGTAGCCGATATGCTGCAGAAATCAGGGAAACCTGTTGTGCTTGCCTGCAATAAAGTTGATAATGTAGGAGAGCCGCCCTTGGAATTATATGAGTTTTATAATCTGGGGCTGGGTGAACCGATGCCAATTTCATCCATACATGGCTTGGGAATTGGAGACCTTTTGGATGAGGTAGCCAAGTATTTTCCTGATGCGGAAGAAGAGGAATATGAAGAAGATATCATAAAGGTAGCTGTTATCGGAAAGCCTAATGTGGGAAAATCTTCTTTAATAAATAAGGTGTTGGGAGAAGAACGGGTAATTGTAAGCGACATTCCGGGGACAACCCGGGATGCGGTTGATACATACTTTGAAAGAAACGGGAGTAAGTATATATTTATAGATACAGCAGGAATGAGGAAAAAAAGCAGGATATCCGAAGCCATAGAACGATATAGTGTTATTCGCTCCCTTACGGCGGTTGAGAGGTCCGATGTATGTATAATAATGATTGATGCCACAGAAGGAGTTACGGAGCAGGATACTAAAATTGCAGGATTTGCCCATGAAAGCGGAAAAGCGTCCATAATTGCCGTGAATAAATGGGATGCTATAGAAAAGGACGATAAGACAATGAATGTCTACCGCCAAAATATAATGGAAAAACTGAGTTTTATGACCTATGCGCCTATTGTATTCATATCGGCCAAAACAGGTCAGAGGGTTGGAAAGTTGTTTGAACTTATAGACTATGTCTCAAATCAACATGCGACTCGAATTTCTACAGGTATGTTAAATGATATCATTAATGAAGCCGTGGCCAAGGCACAGCCGCCGTCGGATAAAGGAAAGAGGCTGAAGATATTTTATATCACCCAGGCATCTGTAAAACCTCCTACCTTTATTATTTTTGTAAATGACAGGGAATTAATGCATTTTTCCTATGAAAGGTATTTGGAAAATCAAATTAGAAATGCCTTTGGCCTGGAGGGGACTCCTATTAGGTTTATCATTCGAGAGAGATCGAAGGAGTGAGGAAATGAACATAGCATTATCAGTATTGATTGCGTATTTACTGGGAAGTGTTAACAGCTCCATTATCATAAGCAAGTTATGGGCCAATACGGATATCCGAAAACATGGCAGTGGAAATGCCGGAGCAACCAATACCCTTAGAACTCTTGGTAAGACGGCTGCCGCTGTTGTAGTCATAGGAGATGTGCTAAAGGGAGTTGTTTCGGTAATAATAGGATGGTACCTGGCCGGTGAAATAGGGGGCCTGGCAGCAGGGATTGCCAGTGTACTAGGGCATAATTATCCTTTATATTTCGGTTTTAAGGGCGGAAAGGGTATCTTGACTTCTGCGGGTGTAGTAATGATGATTCATTGGAAGATAGGAGTGTTGTTGGTGGTTATTGTACTCCTGATTATTGCAATCACTCGCTACGTTTCATTGGGTTCCGTTATTGGAGCATTCTTATATCCTTTGTTTGTTTATTTCATGTATAATAATAAAATTGAATACATGATCTTTTCCCTTTGCCTTGCAGCTTTGGCTGTGTACAGGCATAAAGGCAATATAAAAAGGTTGTTAAATGGAACCGAATTAAAGTTGGGGACAAAGGTAAAAGGATAAAATTATTTATATTAAGAAGGGGAAGGGAAATGAGTATAAATATTGGGGTTGTAGGTTCAGGAAGCTGGGGTACTGCTTTAGCGGTAATGCTTGCCAAAAAGGGGTATCATGTTAATTTGTGGTCATGGCTTGAGAAAGAGTCAAAAAGGCTTGCGGAAGCAAGGGAAAACATTGAATTTCTTCCGGGTGTTAGGATTCCGGATAATGTATCCTTTACGTGGGATTTGGAAAGATGCGTACAAAACGTGGAATTGATTGTGATTGCCGTTCCTTCCCATGCAGTACGGACAACGGCTCGAAATTTAAGACCATTGGTGAAAAAAGACCAGACGCTAGTCAATGTATCCAAAGGCTTGGAAGAAGGTTCCCTTCTAAGGCTTTCACAGGTAATTGAGCAGGAGATTTCTGATGCCAATATTGCTGTTTTGTCCGGTCCCAGTCATGCGGAAGAAGTTGCAAGGGATGTACCCACGGCAAGTGTTGTGGCAAGCAAACAAAGGAAAATTGCCGAATATGTACAGGATATTTTTATGAACCCCCAATTTAGGGTGTATACAAACCCGGATATAGTAGGAGTGGAGTTAGGGGGTGCCCTTAAAAATGTCATTGCATTGGCTGCCGGTATATGTGACGGATTATCCTTTGGAGATAACACGAAGGCAGCATTGATGACGCGGGGTATTGCGGAAATTTCCCGTTTGGGTACTGCGATGGGAGCAAAACCGGAGACCTTTTCAGGGTTGTCGGGCATAGGAGACCTTATAGTAACGTGCACCAGCATGCACAGCAGGAACCGAAGGGCCGGGATTCTCATTGGGAAGGGCAGAACCCTGGAAGAGGCGCTCAAAGAGGTACATATGGTGGTTGAGGGAGTAAACACGACACGGGCTGCATATCAATTGGCCCAAAGGTATCAGGTTGAAATGCCCATTGTAAATCAAGCATATAAGGTATTGTTCGAGAAAAAAGACCCCAGAGCAGCGGTAATGGATTTGATGATGCGTAATAAAACCCATGAAGTGGAAGAAGTTGTCATGGAACAATACAGTTGGTAATATATTCATAAAAGAGCAAAAGCCGAAAATACTTTTGCTCTTTTATTTATTTTTATAGTAATAAAGGCAGGTAAACAACAATATATATATATTGATTAACATGTACTAGCACGACCTTATATGTAAATAAAACATCCACTACCAATTTTCTTGAACATGTAAGTAAAGGAGGAAAAGAAATGGAAAACTACAATATATATCAGGATATAGCTGAAAGGACGGACGGTGATATATATATCGGTGTAGTTGGCCCTGTGCGTACCGGTAAGTCTACTTTCATTAAAAAATTCATGGATCTTTTGGTAATTCCCAATATAGAAAACACTTACAGAAAAGAAAGGGCAAGGGATGAGTTGCCCCAAAGTGCGGCAGGGAAAACCATTATGACTACTGAACCTAAGTTTGTGCCAAATGAAGCGGTGGAAGTTGTTTTGGGAGATAATGCGACGTTTAAGGTAAGATTAATTGACTGTGTGGGATACATTGTGAACAGTGCCTTGGGCCATATAGAAAATAATGCGCCTAGGATGGTCACAACACCATGGTTTGAAGAACAAATTCCCTTTGCCCAGGCTGCTGAAATAGGCACTCGTAAAGTAATCACGGAGCATTCAACCATTGGTTTGCTGGTTACTACGGACGGAAGCATAACGGATATTCCAAGAAATGACTATGTTGATGCCGAGGCAAGGGTGGTCAAAGAATTAAAAGAGATAAATAAACCTTTTATTATACTGCTTAACTCCACACGGCCCTATGATCAGGAAGTGCAGCAACTAAAAGATGAGTTGGAAAACAAATATTCAGTGCCTGTAATACCTGTAAATTGTGCCCAGTTGAAGATTGATGATATAAATACCATAATGGAAAAAATACTGTTTGAATTCCCGCTTAAGGAAATAGGTATTAACCTGCCAAGATGGTTTGATGTCCTGGACAGCAATCATTGGCTCAGAACAAACATGCTGGATGCGATCAGAGATTCTCTGAAAAGCGTGTCAAAAATAAGGGAAGTTAAGACGGCTGCAACAACGTTGAATGAATATGATTTTATTGAAAAAATTTATTTTGAAAAAATCAATCTTGGCGAAGGAAAAGTATTAATTGATATTGCTACCCCTGAAAGCTTGTTTTATAAGATTTTGGGTGAAACTTCCGGCTTTGATATTGACGGAGAAGATAAACTGATTACTTTAATGAAAGAGCTGTCAGCCATTAAAAAGGAATATGATAAGATTGCCTTTGCACTTCACCAGGTAAGAGAAAAAGGATATGGTATTGTGTCCCCTTCAATTGATGAACTGACTCTTGAAGAACCGGAAATCGTCAAGCAGGGCAACAGGTTTGGGGTAAGGCTACGTGCCAGTGCTCCCTCTATCCACATGATTAGGGCCGATATAGAAACGGAAGTATCGCCTATTGTGGGAACGGAAAAACAAAGTGAAGAGCTGGTCCATTATCTGCTGAAAGAATTTGAAGTGGATCCGCGTAAAATATGGGAATCAAATATTTTTGGCAAGTCCTTGCACGAGCTTGTTAATGAAGGGCTGCATAACAAACTATACAGGATGCCTGAAGATGCCCAGGAAAAACTTAGGGAGACCCTTCAGAAGATTATCAACGAAGGTAGTGGAGGTTTAATCTGTATAATACTATAAAAAGTGCAGTTATTAGGTGCAATGAACTAATAGTTGCACTTTTTTTTATTTTTATTTATTCCTCTAACTCGGCCTCGGTATAGTATCCGCCCCCGATTAGTATTTCCTTATAGTTGTCAGCCGTTACTACAACTGGACTGCACAGGAAAGCTGGAATTTCAATTTTGTCATTATTCACAGAATCGTTGACCGGAACTTTCTTTCCGGCAATTATAGCATCAACCATTTCAACGGTCTTTGAGGTAAGAATGCGATAGCCAAAAAATACGGACATAGTCTGTTTGCCGTCTTTTATGAGTTTGATGTTTTCCTTCGTGCGGCTATGACCGGTGATTATAGGAAATTCAGTATATCCGGCAGCTTCAAGGGAAGCGATAACACCGCGAGCAATACTGTCATTTTCGCAAAGCACTGCGTCCAGCTTTGCGTCAGTGTAGTATTCAGCAAGGATTTTATCCATGATTGCCTGAGCTTTTTCCGGTTCCGAGTCACTTACATTAGTCACATTAATACCTATCATCTTGTTTCTGACAGTCAGTTTGCCGCTGTTTATATAGGGTTCTAAAACCTCCATGGCACCTGAAAGGTAAAAATAACCGCCGGCACTGGTAGGATCGCCTAAGAACACTTCTATATTGAATGGGCCATCGCTGTACTTAAGGTTCAGTTTATCTTCAATAAAGGTCCCTGGCACTCTACCCATATCGTAGTGGTTAAAGTCGACAAAATAGTTAACATACGGAGTGTCCATTATGAGGTTACGATAAGAGATAATCTTAATTCCTTAGAAACATCTTCCGAAGGGACCAAGGGAGATGTACTGCAACCTGCAAGGGTAAACGTAAGAAGAACAGATAGAACTAATGATACAATCTTTTTCAAACTTGTTTCCTCCTTTTGAAGTTTACCGCAGATTTTTGATGGGGAATTATCAGAAAACGGTAACTAATATTTCCCTATTTGTAAACATTATACTAATTATTGTTTGAATCATCAACGTAAATACTAAAGTTTATTATTTTTTCATGAAGGGTTCCATAAAAAACTCTAAGTATGCTTGAGTATGTTAAGGCGAAACATTAAATATTTTTATTATAAAAATGCTTGAAATTTTTTAATAATTGTCTTATAATAATAACTGGCCGAAGGAAAAGATTATTTTATAAAATGTCTGGGTGTGGCGCAGTTTGGTAGCGTGCTTGAATGGGGTTCAAGAGGCCGGGAGTTCAAGTCTCCCCACTCAGACCAAAGAAAACCGCTTATCCGTAGGGATAAGCGGTTTTACTATTATCATAATTAAACCTCAATTGTTTTTGCCAATTCAAGTTTTTCTTGTATTTCCCTTTTTGTGTAAAATATGGAAGGGATTCATTGTATAATAATAAAGTAAGACAAAATATCCTGAAAGAACGGTGGATAAAAATGAAATTTAGGATAAAAAATACTCTAATAGTTATGTTCTTGTTGGTCATTATTGCTACAGTAAGGATATATTTTGATAATAATTCTTTAGAAGTGTCGCAATACATAGTAAAATCAAATAAAATTCCAACGGCATTTAAAGGTTTTAAAATAATACTATTATCAGATTTGCACAGCAAGAGCTTTGGAAATTCCAATGATGAACTTATAAAGAAGATAACCAGTGAAAATCCCGATATTGTTGTTATGACAGGTGACATGGTTAATTCAATAGATACCGATTTTGAAGTCTTTATTAATTTTGCCAAACGGATAAGTAATACATATAATACATATTATGTTGTTGGTAATCATGAACAAAGATTAAGTGATGATAAAAGAAAAGCATTAATAGATAATCTTAATGAAATTGGAGTCATAGTACTTGATAATGAAAGGGTTACAATAACAAGAGGCACGGATAGTATAAATTTATACGGGTTATGGTTTAATCCCAGATATTATAAAGGTTTGAACAATGAATATACAAAGGATGTGTTTTTTGGAGCAGAACAAATTCGAACCATTTTAGGTAATTTGGATAATGATTCATATAACATCTTATTAACTCATAATCCGCTATATGCTGATGCCTATTCCGATTGGGGAGCAGACTTGACTCTATCCGGACATATTCATGGGGGCATGATAAGAATACCTTTTCTTGGCGGATTGCTTTCACCTGAAAGAAGGTTTTTCCTAAATATGATGCGGGTAAGTATCAAGTTAATGGCAAAATATTAATTGTAAATAGAGGATTGGGCAATGGTGTTTTTGGAATTAGGATATTCAATCGGCCAGAAATATCGGTAATTACACTTTCCAATTAGTTACACATAATCATTTAGCGCAGGGTTTACTCTTACTGTAAACGTAGATAATAATATGGTAAAAGGATTTGCAAGGCACGAACGAGTGTTGTAACATCCAACATACGACCTCTTTCCAATGTTACAATATTGGAGTGAGATGCAAACTAAGCTAATTAAGATAGTATTCAATACGAGAAAGCTGTAAAAAGCAATGCCTTTAGACAAGCAAAGTATAAATCTCAAAATAAGTAATTGGCCCTCTCAAAGAGAGGGCATTAGTTTTGTACGTTTAATGTTTCAAGGATGTCTGCATGAAATCTACCGGTAAATACTGTATCGTAAGGAGATATCGCATTTTAGAAATAAATTGATATATTAACGATATTATGCTTGATTTACATGACTTATATGATACAATAAAATATGAGAATAAAAGTAAATTTATACCTATAAAACAAGGATCTGCTGAGGATGGGCAGGTGTGGTGCCGGAAAAGCCAACGCAGTTGATTTTCTTTTAGGGCAGCGGAAAGCGAGCGCAGACCGTGTTGGAGGGGCGCAGGACCTAAAATATCGACAGGCCTACAACCTTGGCAGCATTCATGATTGGCCATACGGGCTGGAGTGATATTCAATTTCTTGTTTTATTTGCGTGTATACAAAATACGGAGCGGAAGGAGGGAATTGATACGTAGTGCTTACGCGGTATACGGCAGAGGTTTTGAGTGGAACTCCAGCATTTATCCGGCAAACCGGAGCGGAAATCGGGATAAGGTTCATTTACCTTTGTGTAAATGTTGTTATTTAAAAGGTTTCTGTACGGGAAAGCCGATTCCGTATAGTAAAAAAACTTTACTTTAGTGAAAAATTAGAAAGAAGGGTATAAAATGATTTTAACGAAGAAGGCATTTATCGCGTTGGTTTATTACATTTTCAATGTTCTTCAGCATGGTTCCATTTGCTTATGCGGATACGATGGATGGTATCGTAGACGATATTGATGCGCCGCCGCTAGACGACGGTTCTGAAGCGGTTGAGGAAATTGAGGAGTTTGTCGGTATGCCGTCGCCGTTCCAGACCTTTGAGGATATATCTATTGACGCGCAAAATATCGGTGAGCCATACCATATGCTAGATTTTAGCGACGATGCCGGGCTGAACGTGGGAAGCGGTGCTTGGGTTGAAAACGGTGTAATTTTTCTAACCGGTTGGGAAGGATTATGTGCGACTGTTAATAACATCAATTTGAACGGTATAGGCAATTCTATCACCATATTTTTCAACGCAAGGCTATTCTCGGGACCGGCGTTTCCTGCAAACACTGAGCGTACGCTTCTGGCTATAGGTGCTCCTGCAAGCGGCGATGATCCAATAGAAACCGCTCTCTATGTATATGCCACATCAAACAGTATAAATGCCGCTATTTCTAACGGGACCCAGCGTAAAGAGATCAAAGTTACCGGATCCGCTAACATACTTAACGATCCTCAGTGGCGTAGCTTTGCCTTATCCTACAGTCCTGCTGATGGGGGAACACTTATCTTTTATACGCAAGGTGTCCAGCGAGGTAAACTGAGCGACGTAGGTATCGATCTTATGGATATCCTAACCGCCCCGGGGGCCAAGTATTCCATCGGTGAGCCTATACAAGTCAGTCCACTTGAAAATCCTCCCCAATTTTATAGGGGCAGCTTGGATAATATCATGATTTGGAATTCCGTCTTATCCGATGCCGACATCGCCGAGATGCACGTACGGCAGCGTATGTTGCGCGACTTGCAGTATCTAAGGCTTGATGATGAACCCAGTTACATGTTCAATGAGCAAGGTATACACAACCCGGTTATCCATGACGTTATGCTGTTCCCGATCAGCAGAGGTATAGGTACGGGTGAAGGACAGCGGTATCCTATTACTTATACTTCCAGTGATGAGAATATTCTTAGAATAGAGTCCGATAACCTCGGCAATAATATCTTTGCCAGGTTAAACGAAGACGCGATAGATGTTGTTGTGGACAAGACCGTAACGCTGACGGCAACGATTCACGCGCCTGATCCCAATGCTCCGGGCGAGTTCTTAACCGCGGAAAAGAAGATGAAGCTGACCGTCCCATCATGGACCACCCGCCGTCAGATGGACTATGACGCTATTCAGATCCAGACGCCCAATGACGTCCGGGAAAATTTGCCGCTTCTAACGAGAGGGAAATACGGTTCCAAGATCAGTTGGAAATCCAGCAACCCGGGTGTCGTTTCTGATACCCCTATTCCGGGCATTGACGACCCATTCCCGGGCGGAGGTGTTGTTAAGCGTCCCGGCGTCGGTGAGAATCCCGTTAATGTAAAACTAACGGCAACAATCACAATGGACGGCGTACCGGGTGAATTGACCAAAGAATTTGACCTTACGATCACACCTCTTTCCGAAGAGTGCGTTACTCCTTCATACAAAGATGCCAAGTATCTCTTTGCGTTCTACGCGGAAGGCTACGACTGGGATGAGGACGGGGAAAACACCGAAGAAATATATTTTGCCGTCAGCGAAGACGCCGAGGTGTGGAAAACACTGAACCTCAAGACACGTGAAGATGGTTCCCATTACACCGAACCTATATTGAAATCTAATATGGGTGATATGGGCCTGCGTGACGCATTTATTATCCGCTCCCCTTATGGAGACAGGTTCCATGCCATGGCAACTGATTTGCACTGGGCAGGTACTGTCTTGTCCAGGAAGGGCTTCAAAGAAGGTTATCTTTCCCACGGTGCCACTTATGACGGTGCTGCGCAGAACCGCACAATAGTTACATGGGATGCCGACAGCCTTACCAATTGGGGCGAGCAACGCCTAATACGTGCCGCCAGTCAAACTGCCGGAAATGCTTTTGCGCCTGAGGCGATATGGGATCCTCAAAAACAAGCCTATCTTGTTTACTGGCAGCAAAATGAAAACGATAAGTTGGATAGTAACGGTAACTACATACCAAACCAGCAAAAGCTTGGAGTTATGTACAAATGCTATACACGTGATTTTGTCACATTCACTGAGCCGGAATTCTGGTACGGTTACGATGATGTAAAAGAAGCATTGGTTTATAACGATACCAAGTATGTTGTAGATACGCATATTGCCTATGATGAAAGCGACGGGTATTATTATCGCTTTGCTTCCAGCAACAGATGCTTTGTTGAAAGAAGTCGGAGCTTGGACGGCCCTTGGGTTGATTTAACTCCAATATATCATGGCAACTCTAACTATGAGGGAGCTACCACATTTCAGCGTCCTGACGGGAGTTGGTCCGTGATGCTGGACAACTTCAGAACTTATGTAAGATTCGACATGATAAAGACAGGAAGTCTTGCGGATCTCTTGGTAGGCCCGGTGGCATCCAATGCAGAGGGAGAGGCCAAATTTAAAGAGCAAGTATATCAACATCCTGCTATATCCCTAAACCCGGGTCTCACGAATCAACGTCCTGGATCTTCTGGAGGCACTGTCTCATCCCTTCGCATGAAACATGGTACGATCATGTTAATTTCCAATGAGGAGTATTGGCAGTTGATAGCTAAGTACGGTACAATGGATTATCCTGCTCTCGGCTGGGTGGTTAAATCTATTTCCGTTGAGCCGGGCAAAGCCGTAGTTGGCGTCGGTTCGGAAACGAAGTTTACGGCGAATGTTTTAGGCGAGAACAATCCGAGCCAGTCTGTGGTATGGTCTGTTGAAGGTGCGACAAGCGCCGGAACTAAAATTGATCCTACTACAGGCGTATTGACGGTTGCCAACGACGAGAAGAGTAAGAGTCTCATTGTTCGCGCCACGCATACTCACGAATATTTTAAAACTATAAGTGGTACAGCGACGGTTACCGTTACTGATGGACCTGTGCCTGAAACAGATTATACAGTAGTGACAACATTTAATATGGACGAGCTGGAAGCAAACAAGTTACTAAATGCCAGTGTACAGGTAACAAATAACACAGTTAAGGAAGATTCCGTTTTAGCGATAGTAGCGCTATATGATCAGAATAATAGCATGCTAAATTTGTCCTATATTTCAAGGCAAATTCAGCCGGGTAAAACAGATATTCTTAACGCAGGATTTAGACTTCCGGAAAATACAGATAATCATGAAGTAAGGGTGTTTGTTTGGGATGGAACAAGTCTAGACACTACAAAAATGCAGCCTCTTTCTAAGCAGGTGGTGTTAAATTAAAAATACTGTTTATCAAATATTAACAATTCATCCTCCCGCTTCTATAAGCGGGAGTATGACTCGCTTTTAGCCTAAGTATTAATCCTGTATTAAACCTCCATTGTTTTTGCTAATTCAAATTCTTCTTGTATCTCCTTTGACTCTTCCCCTGACAGCAAAGATACAATTACTATAAATATACAAGATATTACAAAAGCAGGAAGCAATTCATATATTCCAAATACTCCTCCTAATGGTTTAATTAGCTTATTCCAAATAAATACCATGGAGCCTCCAGATATCATACCTGCAATTGCGCCGGACCTTGTGACTCTTTTCCAGAATAAAGAGAACAGCATTATGGGTCCAAAGGTAGCACCAAAACCTGCCCATGCAAATGAAACTACTTTGAAAATAATACTGTTTTCATCCATTGCAATTATTGCTGCAATAATGGCAATCACAACCAGGGTAATCCTGGATGCACGCAAAACCTCTTTATCTGAAGCCTCTTTTTTAAGAATACCGTGATAAATATTTTTCGAAAATGCAGAAGCGGCAATAAGCAAGTATGAGTCCGAAGAACTGATGGTTGCCGCAAGAATGCCTGCCATTACTATACCTGCAATCAGCGGTACAAAGAAATCAGAAGACATGAGAATGAATATTCTTTCTGCTTCACTTTGCGTAAGAAGCGCAGCAGGATAAAGGATTCTTCCCATAATACCGATAGCAACAGCAGCGAAAAGAGAAATGGCAACCCAAATAACTGCTATTCTTCTTGATAATTTCAATTCATTTGATTTTCTTATAGCCATAAACTTTATTAAGACCTGGGGCATTCCAAAATAGCCGAGCCCCCATGAAAGGGTGGAAATTATGGTCAAAAAACCGTACTTTCCTGCTTCGTTGAATAAAGGTTTTCCGTTTTCTCCAACCTGTTGAACTCCATCAATAAGCTTTGGCTGTGCAATGCCAAAGAAATCAAGGAATCCCGGAATATTCTTTGCATTTTCAACAACGGACGAAATACCTCCCGCAGCAGCAATCCCTGCAATAAATACCGCACACAAGGCAAATATCATGACAATACCTTGCATAAAATCCGATGCGCTTTCTGCTAAAAACCCACCTATAAAAGTGTATAAAACTACAAACAAAGCACCTATTAACATCATGTATATGTATTTTGTGTTAAACAAAGTGCTAAATAGCTTACCTACAGTAACGAAACAACTTGCAGCATAAACACTGAAAAATACCAAAATAAAAAGTGCTGCTATTGTCATGATGACTTTTTTATCTTCCTTAAACCTGTTACTGAGAAAATCCGGTATTGTTATGGCATCTCCTGCAATGTGTGAGTATACACGAAGTCTCTTTGCCACAAACAACCAGTTAAGATATGTACCTATGCCAAGTCCTATGGCAGTCCAGGCTGCGTCGCTTAAGCCAAACCAGTATGCAACTCCCGGTAGTCCCATCAAAAGCCATCCGCTCATGTCAGAAGCCTCAGCAGCCATAGCAGTGACCCATGGGCTTAGTGACCTTCCACCAATAAGATAGTTGCCACTGCTTTCACTGGCACGCTTTGCATAATAAAATCCAATACCTATGACTGCCACAATGTATAAAGTCATAGAAAAGATAATTTGTAAGCCTCCACTGTTCACAACTTCGCCTCCTTCAATATTTTTCTATTTTTGTAGAAATGCGCATCAATAATTATTTTATCTTATATTTATACAATTGTACAGAATTATTTTTATTAAAGAACTATTTTAACAGTAAAAGAAAATTCCTGCCTCTGTACAGAGGTAGGAATTTTCTTTATTAATGAGCTTGGATTTTGTCAAAATATACTAGTTTATAGCCAGATGAGGGAAAATTTCAAGGCTTCGCTTCAAGATTCCCTTCAGGTAAGCAATTAAAATTCCGTAATTTGTTATTGGAATATTTTGCTCAAGGGCACATTTAACCCTGTATTTTACTTCCCGTTCGTTTAGCATGCAGCCGCCACAGTGTATTATCAGCTTATACTTGGATAAGTCTTCCGGGAAACCCATACCCGATGAAAATTCAAAGTTAATTTGTTTTTTTGTATAATTATTTATCCATCTTGGAATTTTAACGCTTCCTATATCATCACATTGCCGGTGATGCGTACAACCTTCGGAAATCAATATGGTATCTCCGTCCTCCAGTTTTTCTATTGTATAAACCCCTTTTACGGCTGTCTCAAGAAACCCTTTATACCTTGCCATCAAAATGGAGAAGGATGTCATTGGTATGTCCTTTGGGGTGTCCCTTGCTACTTTTTCAAAGGCCTGACTGTCGGTAATGACAAGGACAGGTTTCTTGCCAAGGTTCTTTAAAGTATCCGCCAGTTCAAACTCTTTTACAACTATTGCGGTTGCGCCTGAATCTAAAATATCCCGTATTGTCTGCTGCTGTGGAAGGATTAATCTTCCCTTTGGTGCAGCGCTGTCAATGGGTGTCACAAGCACTACAAAATCCAGTGGTTTAATCAAATCCCCGACAATTCTTAAATTTGTTTGTCCCGTTACTGATAGGGATGCAATTTTTTCTTTAAGCTCATGAATCCCAGTTTTTTCTTTTGCACTGATATACAACTCATTGTCATTGTTTATGGCAGGGAGGTTCTCAACAAGGTCGCTTTTATTGTATGCGACAATATAGTTAATGTTTTTTTCTTCAAACAATTTAATAAGTTCAAGATCCGTTTCCGTTTTCCCTACGGATGTGTCAACCACAAGTACAGCAACATCGGTTTTGTTTAAAACTTGCTTTGTTCTTTTGACTCGCAATTCTCCCAGTGCACCTTCATCGTCAAAACCCGGAGTGTCAATAATCATCACCGGGCCCAGGGGAAGCAATTCCATGGACTTGTATACGGGATCGGTGGTAGTACCTTTTATATCCGATACCAAGGACATTTCCTGTTGGGTTACAGCATTAACCACGCTTGATTTTCCTGCATTTCGTCTTCCGAAAAAGCCTATATGTATTCTGTTGGCAGATGGTGTGTCATTAAGTCCCATGATACTTCCCCCCTATAATCTGAAGTCTCTCTGGCCGTTTTTTATATTAACAAGGTTTTCTTTAACTATTCTTCTGACTTTCTCCTTAGGGATATTGTTTATTTCCCTGTTTATTAGGGTTTCTCCGATTTCCTTGGTTTCGGGGGAAGCATAGTCTTCGAGATATTCCTGCAATGTCATGAGTGCATTTGGATGGCAGCAATTTTGAATTTGTCCGTTCTTACAAAGTCTCATGAACCGATCGCCGGTTCTGCCTTCACGATAACAGGCGGTGCAGAAGCTCGGTATATAACCGTTTTCCATAAGCCATCTTACGACTTCGTCAAGGGTTCGCCTGTCGCTTACCTCAAATTGTGCCGAGTTTTCGTCTTCCGGCTCAGGTTCGCAGTAACCGCCAACGCTGGTTCTTGAACCTCCGCTTATCTGGGAAACACCAAGCCGAAGCACTTTTTCCCTAACGGCTTTGCTTTCCCTTGTAGAAATGATCATTCCGGTATAGGGAACTGCTACACGTATACATGCACATATTTTTTCAAAAATATCATCACTGATGGCATTGTCAAAGGCGTTGGGATCAATGTCATCGGCAGGTTTTATACGCGGTACGCTTATGGTATGGGGCCCTACACCATACACTGCTTCCAAGTGTTCAGCATGCATCAGGAGCGCAGCAAACTCGTATTTATAGGATTCCAGTCCAAATAAGACTCCCAAACCCACATCATCTATTCCACCTTGCATAGCCCTGTCCATTGCTTCCGTATGATATGCATAATCATGCTTGGGTCCTGTCGGATGAAGTTTTTCATAGCTTTCTTTATTGTATGTTTCCTGGAACAATACATATGTTCCTATACCGGCTTCTTTTAGCTTTCTGTAATTTTCAACGGTTGTGGCGGCTATGTTTACATTTACGCGGCGTATTGAACCGTTTTTATGCTTGATGCTGTAGATTGTTTTAATGCTTTCCAGGATGTATTCAATGGGGTTCATTACAGGATCTTCTCCTGATTCAATTGCGATGCGCTTATGCCCCATGTCTTGAAGAGCAATAACTTCCCGTGCAATATCTTCCTGCGAAAGTTTTTTCCTTGTTATGTGTTTATTCTGACGGTGATAAGGACAGTAAACACATCCGTTGACACAGTAATTTGACAGGTACAAAGGTGCAAACAAAACGATCCTATTGCCGTAAAAGTCTTTTTTAATCTGTTCAGCAAGTTCATAAACCTCATTGATTTTTTCAGGGATTTCGCATGCAAGTAATACGGAGGCTTCCCTGTGGTTAAGGCCCTTGCGCAGCTTTGCCTTTTCTATTATCTCATCGATAACCTCCACATTATTCTTGTACTTTTCCCCGTATTCAATGGATGCCAATACTTCTTCATGATCAATAAATTCTTCTGCTTTTAATGATTTTGGATTATACATGATTATTCTCCTTTCTTCTGAGTCAGATACCCGCTTTTAATAAGTAATAAGGCATCTTCCTCATTAGTAGTTTTTATATATATTTACAGTCCCCTCTTGATACGACTAATCTGTACCCAATACTTTCTATACGCCTTTGCAAGCACATCCTGCATTCTGCCGCTTCATCCCCAGTGCATATTTTATTATCGTAAAGCATGTATTTCTTTCTTACGTCAGCAGGGGAAAGATTGGGCATCACAACATTTGCTCCTGCAAGAATGCCCAGTTCCCGGCCCCTAGGATGAATGGTGCCTAATGCGGTGGTGGCAGGAATTAGGCTCCCGGGAAGTAAAAGGCGTATGATACCCAATAAGAATAATGTTAATTCCAACGTACCGGCTGGTTTGCCTTCAAAAGGCGTGTCCTTATGGGGTATAAAGGGACCGATACCCACCATGTGCGGACGGAATTCTTTTATGAAAAGTAAATCTTCAACAATGCAGTCAATAGTCTGAAAAGGTGAACCTACCATAAAACCGCATCCTACCTGGTAGCCTATTTCCTTTAGATTGTATAAGCACTGTTTTCTGTTTTCAAGAGAAAGGTTTGAAGGATGAAGCTTTGAATAATGCTCAAGGTTTGCTGTTTCATGGCGGAGGAGGTACCTTTCAGCTCCTGCTTCGAAGAACAATTTATAACTTTCATAACTTCTTTCCCCTATTGAAAGGGTAATGGCACAATCAGGATAATTTGTTTTAATGGTGCTAACGATATCGGCAATAATATCATCCCTGTAATAGCCATCCTCGCCCCCCTGAAGCACGAAGGTACGAAAGCCCAGTTCATAGCCCACGGCGCAGCAGTGGAGTATCTGCTCCTTGGTCAGGCGATACCTATCGGCATTACGATTGCTTTTTCTTATCCCGCAGTAATAGCAATCATTTTTGCAGTAATTTGTAAATTCAATAAGGCCGCGCATATAAACATCATATCCGTAGTTTTGGATGCGTGCCTGCCTGGCTTTTTCAAATAAATATTCTGCTGTTTCTTTAGTGCGGTTTTCGATAAGAAAATGCAGTTCATCCCGGGTCAAGTTATTTTCTCTTGAAAGCTTGTCAATTAGGTTAATCATAATCATAGGCTGTTACCTGCTTTTGTAATAATATTTGAATAGGCTGTTTTTGCGCTGACGCCCTTTAGCCTGCCTATTTTTCCGGATAACGCGCTTATTATATCCTGGGGGGCGTCGATGGCAATGCTAATTATATTGATTTTCTTTTCACGGTAGGGAATACCTATTCTTCCTATTATATATTCGCTGTATTCATGGAGAATGGCATTCAGCTTTTCAACCGAGTCCTTGTTTTCTACAATTATTCCTATTACGGCTACCCTTGTTTCCATGTTTTAGTAAACCTCCTTATCAAGGGAAAATATTAAAAAAAGCGTCTGTAAAAGACGCAATTATCCTCATTTACAGACCATTGTATCTTTCACTTTAAAAAATTTCAGTGTTAGAAATGGCTTACCCTGTTATTCATTTTTTATTGGCTTCGTTAAGAGAAAAACTCTTAACTCAGGTAAATAAATAATAACATAATGTTAAATAAATGTCAATGTTAATTGGAAATAGAACCTTGTTTTGTTATTGTAATGCAACAATTTAATAATATGAGAAAATAACAAAAAATAGGAGAATTTTAAGAAAAATTTTTATATTATGTTAGGTATTGTTTGACAATATATTTATAGTCATGATATTTTATTAATAGAACATTTATATAATTTACATAAAAGAGAGGGGTATAAATTATGCATTTTCTACGTAACGGTAAAGTTGCTACTAAACTCTGGTTAATATTAATACCCACATTTATCATGACAATTTTTTTTCTTTTCCAGATCAGCTTTCAATCAAAAAAGATTAATAATCTGACCAGGAAAACCTATTATGATGAAGTATATGTCAATACACGCCTTATATTAAATGCAGAAAGGTCTTTTTATCAAGCTATGCTTGCAGAAAGAACGCTGGCGTTATCAGGTTCCCGTCTTGATGAAGAGGGAAGAAAGGCTTTACTGAGAGAATATAATTTTAAGAAAGGCAAGGTATTGGAAGAAATAGATAAAGCTCTTGCAAATCTAAGGAATAATCCCATGCTTGTTGATTTTAAGTTTTCCGGTCCCAAATACACCTTATATGAGCTGAATGATATTTTTCGTTCCGGATTTAAAGAATGGGAGGAGGCCTATGACCCTGAAACCGGGATTGGAGATTTAAAGGCCAAGGAAGAAGCTTTCGACTATGCAATTGACTATTTAAACTACATGACTGATATATTGGAAGAGTTTAGTGTTCATTGTACAAATGCTATTGAAAAATCCGTTTCAGTTACAATAATTCAAAGTACCATTTTTATACTGGTATTATTCTTAGTAATGTTATCGTTTGCAGTTATTATTATAAACTATTTAAGAAACAATATATTGAAACTTACCGATGATATGAATGCCCTTGCAATGAATAATTTAGCCTTTGAACCGCACATTATAGACAGCAAGGATGAGTTAGGGGATCTGTCAAGGTCCATATCTATTTTAATTTATTCTTTGAGGGGAATAGTTGCAAAGTTAAGCCATTATGCAGATAGCCTGGCAAATGCCTCCAGCATAATGATTCGTAATTCCAACGATGTTTCGGCCTCAATGAATGAAATATCTAAAAATATGGAGGATGTTGCAAGTGGGGCTGCACAACAGGCGGAGGATTCAAGACAGCTTGTTGAGGAGATTGCTATTCTGGGGGATGCGGTTAATAAGGGAAGATTAAGCTCCAACGAGCTTTCGCAGGCAAGCTTGCAAATAAAAGCTGCCAGCGAAGAAGGTCTGAAAAGCGTGAATCACCTTGAAGAGATTACCCTGAAAAATGAGAACTCGTTCCAATCCATATTTAACAGCATTAATACGACCCATGCAAATGCAGGTAAGATTGTTAATGCCAGTTCGCTTATTTCAGCTATTGTGCAAAGAACGAAACTATTAGCGTTAAACGCTGCAATTGAAGCAGCAAGGGCGGGGGAATCCGGAAGGGGATTTGCAGTAGTTGCAGATGAGATTCGCCAGCTTTCGGAACAGTCCGAAAAGTCAATTAAAATAATACAAGCTGTAATAGAAGAGCTAAAAAGCAGCATCAATAGCATAATGGAGCAGAGCAATATACTTAAGGGCGCTGTTTCGGCCCAGACGGCAAGTGTAAATGATACAAAGGATAAGTATATTGCTATAGTCAGGACTTTAAACAAAATAAACATGGAAATAGCAAATCTTGATTCGGTAATTAAGAATATAGAAAGCAGTCGTTTCACCGTTATGAGTATCGGGTCGAGAGTATCCAGTATTTCACAAGAATATGCGGCCAGTACACAGCAAACTTCTGCCACGACAGTGGAGGTTAGCAATACAATGTCCAGCATTAATAATATTGGTCGGAAGCTGGATAGTTTTGTTCTTGAATTAAAAGAATTGATAGATAAATTTGAATTGCCGCCGGAACCGGCAGAGTTAGAATAATGCACATGGAATACATATTACGCATGGAACACATATTAAATAAAAAAAAACACCGATTACAAGGTGTTTTTTTTATATTAACCTCTATAGTACACATTTTTATTGAATAAAACATATGATGCTAATGAATAAAAATATATGAAAGAGGTAGAGATATGTACAGTAAAAACTATGGTGTATATCCCTTTGTTTTTTATTATAACAGCCCAATATACAATCCATACAATTATAACTTTCCTTACTGGAATGATATCCCCATATATTACCCTGGTTATGGGAAACAACCCCTTGAGCTTAAGGATTATGGACCTGAGCCCTTTGTTGTTAATATTGAAGAGGCTGCAGAACAAAACAATAATTTTCGCACTGCCTTATGGACAGGAAAGCACCTGCAACTAACCCTTATGAGCATAAATGTTGGAGATGATATAGGCTTGGAACTTCACCCGGATGTAGATCAATTTATACGCATCGAGGAGGGGCAAGGTCTTGTAAAGATGGGTGATAGTAAGGATAATTTATCCTTCCAAAAGAATGTATATGAGGATTATGTAATATTTATACCGGCAGGCAAATGGCACAACCTTATTAATACAGGAATAACACCGCTTAAACTATACTCTATCTATGCTCCCCCGGAACATCCACATGGTACGGTTCATAAAACAAAAAAAGATGCCGAACATTCCTGATATAACTTTTAAAACGTTAACAGATTTCGATACTCTTGAATACTATAGTATTGGCTTTGATATGCATTGACAGCCTAAGGTATGTAGTATTTTTTAGTAATAAGGAGGTTAATAACATTATGAAGGATAGGAGAATCCCAGACCCGCGTGAGCATGAAATGCCTTTCCAGCATGTTCAGCCTATGCCGGGAATGCCATGTATGCCGGGGCAGCCCTGTATACCGCAGGAAACCGTTATCAGAAATGTAAAACTGGCAAACGCATATGTACCTTTTCAGAACATGTGTAATCTGTTCTCACCAATTGAAGGATTAAAGAAAGGTACGATTTTTCCTGAACTATACAGCCCTTATACGGGGGTAGATAAAAGAAGCAGACCGCCGGAGTATGAATAAAAAGGAGGCAATACAATGGACATGAATAGGGATGAACTTTTGAAACAGATAATGGCTTTGGATTTTACTATTGTGGATTTGAACCTGTATTTAAATACGCACCCCTATGATCAAAATGCACTCATGCGGTATAATGCCGCCGTAATGCAGTCGAGGATGCTAAAAAATCAGTATGAAAGCCTGTATGGCCCATTGACGGCTTATCATTCGACAAGCTGTTATCCATGGCAGTGGATTAATAACCCGTGGCCTTGGAGCTATGAATTTAATTTTGAGCTCGCAGGAGAGGAGTGCTAATACATGTGGATATATGAGAAAAAGTTACAGTATCCGGTTAAAATAAAAAGACCTGATCCCAGGATGGCAAAGGTGATAATTACACAATACGGTGGGCCGGACGGTGAACTGGCTGCATCGCTAAGATACCTAAGCCAAAGGTTTTCAATGGTCACACCTCAGGCAAAAGCTACATTAAATGATATCGGAACAGAAGAATTGGCCCACCTGGAAATGATAGGCAGCATGGTGTATCAGCTAATTAAAGGCGCAAGTATTGAGCAAATAAAGGCAGCAGGACTCGATCCCTATTATGCGGATCACGACAGGGGTATTTATCCTATCAGTGCGGCAGGGAATCCTTTTACGGCAGCATACATACAGTCTAAGGGGAATCCCATTGTTGACTTGTATGAAGATATGGCTGCAGAGGAGAAAGCACGGGCAACTTATGAGTGGCTCATAAACCTTGCTGATGACCCGGATGTAATAGAACCTTTAAAATTCCTCCGTCAAAGAGAAGTGGTACATTTTCAGCGATTTGGAGAAGCATTGAGAATTGTGAGAGATTACCTGGATAGTCAAAGAGTATTCCCGATTAAAAAACCTGAAGGCATGAAATAAAAAGGGCGAAAAGCCCTTTTTTTTATAAATTGCAATATTAAATGCCGTGCAAAATTTGGTAAATCCATTGCTTATTGGAATAAATTCTATGTATATACCGCCATTTCTATGGCTGACCTATAACCAAACATTCTTCTTGGATATTC
>JAAYHJ010000064.1 GCA_012735465.1 Clostridiaceae bacterium | reverse complement strand
TCCGGTTTTCTATCCTCTATTGGAATGTTAAACTTGTTGTAGAAGTGGTCGGAAAGCTGCTGGGCTATCTTATTCCTTTTATCGGGTGAAAGCTGCTGCCTGCGACTTAAAAATTCTTTTATTAAGTTATATTCTTCACGGTTTAAAGGATAGATAATCATAGTTTTTTGATTTACTTTTTCGGGCATTTCGGCAACAGAAGGAAGCTTTGATACATATTCCTTTACCACCAGGGTTCCTGCCACATAATCCCCCAGCCTCCTGGCTTCCTTGCTGATAAACATTACAATAACTCCAACGCCATAAAAAAAAGGAAAAAAGTCCGCAAGACGAAAAATATTTCGTAAAAGGGATGCGATAATGGTAACAGGCTGTCCGTTACTTTTAATAACCCTCAGTTTCATCAATGCCTTACCCGGGGTCCTCCCGTGCAAGATTATTTCAAAGAAGATAAAATAACCAAAAAAAACAATAAAGATAATAAGAATAAGTACAGCAGTATACCAGGATAATACATCCGAAAATACATTTTCAAAGGTAATCCCTGCGGTAATTAAACTAAAGATAATAATTAAAAGTATTGCATCTTGAATCAGAGTGTCTAAAAGCAAAGCAGCAAACCGGGAGCCAATCCCTGCAACTTCAAAAGAAAGCTGTACCCCTTCAGGCGTATTTACAGTTATTTTATTTTCCATAATTACCTCCTTCTTCTTCACAGTATGATTTTTTTTGTTAGAATGTATTGGGAGGGATTACATTGACAGAAGATCGATTCATCCACATGCATTCCAATACATGGAAACAATTCGAAGATATACTAAATACAATACAAAAAAAAGGATATGAAAAAACATCTTTTTCCATGCTAAGAACTCTGGATTACTTATATCGACAGGTATCCGGTCATCTTGCCTATGCTCAGACATTTTTCCCTGATTCCGAAGTATATCACTACTTAAACAACATAGTATCACGGGGACATAATTGCTTTTATACCCGTAAGAAGAATAGCATAGGTTCAATATTATTTTTTTATTTAAAGGATGTTCCCCGCACATTAATTTCTAACTGGCGTTTTTTTGCCATATCCTGTGCCCTCTTTCTTATGGCCTCTCTTTTTAGCTTTGCCTACACATGGCAGGACACAAAAAACGCATACGTTTTTCTTCCTGAGCAAATAATAGAAGGGCTGCAGATAAAAGAACAAGGTAATACCGGCTGGAATCATCCTATCATGTCGGGAATAATCATGACCAATAATATACGTGTTGCCCTTCTTGCTTTTGCTTACGGCATCTCCATCGGAATAGGAACCATATATATTTTACTGCAAAATGGTTTCATTCTTGGCTCTTTGAGTGCCCTTGCCATGAAGCAAGGCGCTGCATTGGTATATTGGTCCCTCATCTTACCCCATGGCATTATAGAACTGTGCGCCATATTCATAAGCGGTGCAGCAGGGCTTAAAATCGGCTACAGGTTACTAAGACCGGGGCAGTACAGCCGTAAGGACGCTCTTGTTATTGCCGGTAAGGAAGCATTAAAGCTGATGGGACTGGTGGTCCCCATGCTTATCATTGCCGGAATAATTGAAGGGTTTATCACTCCTTCGTCCTTTTCTCCTTACAGCAAGCTTGCCTTTGCCGGGTTTACATTTTTATTGCTGTTAGCATACCTTTCCCTGGGATGCACAAAGAAACACGTCAGCTGATACCCATTTTCTTTTTGATGGCAATATACCTGTTTACCACTTCCGGAGTCAAATGATTTGGCTCCGTAAGAACATTCGTAATCCCCATTTTTGACAAAAGAAATGAAGCATTTCTTTCGGTGTCAATACGGTATGATGCGGCAGCCTTTATATACAGATGATGCATATCTTCCGCAGGACGGTTCAACTCATCCTTTAACCCAGGATTTAAAATGGATACCATCATCAGCGCATGCTTTTTATTAATGGGATATAAGATCTGTGCAAGTTCTTTGCAACTTTCTTCATCCCTTAAATGGGAAAAGATGCATACAAAGCTTCTTTTCCTTTGATGTTTTTGCAGATAATCCACCAGCTCATGGAAACTGCTTTCATAATAGGCCGGTTGAAGAGGATACAATGCATCTAATATTTTATTTAGCTGTGCCGGCCCCTTATCCGGCTTTAAAAACAGCTTTACATCGTCCCTGAATACCAGCAGTCCCACTCTGTCCCCCTGGTCCATGGCAACCTGGGCCAGTACCAATGCCGATTCAATGGAATGGTCCAGGCGGGTCATTTTCCCTGCCGGGGATATCATCACTCTGCCGGTATCAATACATATTAAAACATTTTGATTTTTTTCAATGCCATACTCGCCTGTAATTAATTTGTGAGCCCGTGCAGTAGCCTTCCAGTTAATTTTCCTGTATTCATCATCCGTTGTATATTCCCTTAAATATTGAAAATCCGTGCCCATGCCCTTATCCTTATGTACAGCATTATCATGCCTGTCAAGCAGCCTCTTTTTGGCCAGCAGGTGATACCTTTTCATGGGATAAAGATCGGGATAAACGGATATGTTTTGCTGCAGAGAAACCCTGAATTCTCTTGTACAAAGTCCAAGTACTCCTTTATACCTGATGAAAACATCCCCAAAGGTGTAACTGCCCCGTTTTACGGGCTTAACTTTGTAGCTTACCGATACTATCTGCCCCGGGGCACAAAGGGCTGACATTATATCCTTGCCCGACTCAAGTTCGGCAGGAACCGTATCCTTAACCTGAAAAGCCATCTCTTTGTCACTGTAATTGCTTATTTGTATAAAAATATTTTTTTCCTTACCTATTTCAAATAACGGGTCATATATGCGCTCCACATTAAAAGAGTCCTTTTTGGGACTTAGTCTTACATCCAGCACATATAAACAGGCCAGTATGCTGTTATAAATTATAAAAACAGTAGTATGAAGTTGTATGTACTTGCCAATCAACAGGAACAAAACCCCCAGCCATACAAGATAAATCATTCTTTTTGTCATACCCATGTCTTCACCTTGGCACTTTCACATGATTCATGATCTGGCTTATCACATCATCTGGCTTTACACCGCCAATCTCTGATTCCGGTGCCAGCAGCAAGCGATGTCTGAGCACAGGAGTTGCAAGATACTGTATATCATCAGGAATTACAAAATCCCTTCCTTCCATGCATGCCAGTGTTTTTGACGCCATCAGAAGGGCAATGGAAGCCCTGGGGCTTGCCCCCAACAACAAATTATGATTATTTCTGGTGGCAGTTATGATGGACATTATGTAATCAATTATGCTGTCTTCCACAGCCACCTGGCTTATCTCTTGCTTACATTCGGCAATCATTTTACGGTCAATAACTTTGCGCAGTTTTATATTTCCGTAATCCTTTGCATTAAATCCCCCATGGTATTGGTAAAGAAGCCTCTTTTCTTCTTCTTCTGCCGGGTAATTTACTATGAGCTTCATCAAAAACCGGTCCAGTTGCGCTTCGGGCAGGGGATAGGTGCCTTCAAATTCAATCGGGTTTTGAGTTGCAAATACCATAAAGGGTTCTTCTAAAACGTAGTCCGTCCCGTCAATGGAAACTTTTGATTCTTCCATGGCTTCAAGCAGTGCCGACTGGGTCTTTGGAGGTGTCCTGTTAATTTCATCGGCTAATAAAAAATTGGTAAAAAGAGGCCCTTTTTTCAGATGAAATTTTTGTGTGC
>JAAYHJ010000063.1 GCA_012735465.1 Clostridiaceae bacterium | reverse complement strand
GCCATAGAAATGGCGGTATATACATAGAATTTATTCCAATAAGCAATGGATTTACCAAATTTTGCACGGCATTTAATATTGCAATTTATAAAATAATATAAGATATTTGTGGTTATAACATGCCTAATATATTGACAATGAAGTAACAATGCTAAATAATATTATACATGGTTTTAATTTTGTCAATAATGGTACATGGCATGCATATATTTTAAATTGGCAATAACCTTAGGATTGAATAAAATGTAGGCTCTTTATTGTTTAGAAATTTCCGTTAAGTATTTCATTGAGGAGTGCAGAAAAATGAATCAAAAACTGGAGCTGTTTAAAGAAAACATGAAAGGAAAAAGTGTTGCTGTCATAGGAATTGGTGTCAGCAATACTCCTTTGATCCGATTTCTTGTGGAACTAGGTGCAAAAGTGACGGCCTTTGATAAAAAGTCCGAACAAGAGCTGGGAAATGTATATATTCAATTAAAGGAACTGGGAGTTGAATTTAGTCTGGGGGATAACTACCTTGATAATCTCAATCACAGTATTATTTTTAAAACCCCTGGTATGCGTTTTGATACTCCCGAGCTTTTAGCAGCAAAAGAAAATGGCAGCATTATCACATCGGAAATGGAAGCTTTTTTTGACTTATGTCCTGCCCAGATTATTGCTGTTACGGGGAGCGATGGAAAAACCACTACAACCACATTGATTTATGAAATATTAAAGGAAAAAGAGTATACGTGCTGGCTTGGAGGAAACATAGGCAAACCGCTTCTAAGTGAAATAGAAAACATTCAACCTGATCATAAGGTTGTATTGGAGCTTAGCAGTTTCCAGTTACATACCATGCAGTCCAGTCCGGATATTGCAGTTATTACCAATATAACTCCTAACCATCTTGATATGCATAAATCCATGGAAGAGTATGTGGATGCAAAGAAGAACATATTTCTTCATCAGGCCCATAACGGTAAATTGGTATTAAACTATGATAACGATATTACCAGAAGCTTTGAAAAAGAAGCAAAGGGAAGAGTTATATTTTTCAGCCGGCAGTCCATACCTGAACAAGGTGTGTATGTTAAAGATAACTCCATCTGTTTTAAGACAGGGGAAAATGAGATAAAGATTATGGATACTGCGGATATACTCCTACCTGGTATACATAATGTTGAAAATTATATGGCTGCAATTGCGGCCGTGTGGGAAATGGTAGATGTAGAAAGCATAAAAAAAGTGGCAAGGACTTTTAACGGGGTGGAACATAGAATCGAATTTGTAAGGGAAGTTGCAGGAATAAAATTTTACAATGATTCCATTGCAAGCAGCCCAACCCGCACCATAGCCGGGTTGAATTCTTTTAAACAAAAGGTAATTTTAATTGCCGGAGGTTATGATAAGAATATACCCTTTGACAAATTAGGTAAGGTTATACTGGATAAAGTAAAGGTGCTTGTATTGATAGGTAAAACTGCTGAAAAGATTGCTCAGGCAGTAAAGGATGCGGCAGGTTTATCTGTTGAATTGCCGACAATACTACGATGTACAAGTCTGGAGGAAGCCGTAAAGGCAGCGTATAGCAAGGCTGTAAATGGCGATATCGTAATTCTTTCCCCCGCATGTGCAAGCTTTGACATGTTTAAAAATTTTGAAGAAAGAGGAAATAAATATAAAGAAATAGTAAAAGGACTGTAGTATACTACAGCCCTTTTATGGTGGAGGGGGATGGATTCGAACCATCGAAGTCACTGACAACAGATTTACAGTCTGCCCCCTTTGGCCACTCGGGAACCCCTCCAAGTCATGGAGCTGGTGATGGGACTTGAACCCGCAACCTGCTGATTACAAATCAGCTGCTCTGCCGATTGAGCTACACCAGCGTCAATCTCCAAATGGTGCCTCCGGGCGGAATCGAACCACCGACACGGGGATTTTCAGTCCCCTGCTCTACCGACTGAGCTACAGAGGCATACATATACTTAATAAGGACAAGTCATAGTATACGACAAATTGTGATTTATGTCAATAGAGAATTTTTAAAAAGTTTTTTAAAACTTTTTGTGGTTTCTTGTTGAAAATAAGGGATATATAGAATACTATAAGTATTGCACTATTAAATAGAATACTTGAACTTAAACATGAAGGAGTGGACGCATGAATACACGGGAATTATTGACAATATTAAGTAATTCAACGGGTGTGTCCGGACATGAGTATGCATTTTCTTCTGTTATAAAACAAGCTTTTGAAGAATTTTGTACTTCTGTGTACCAGGATGCAACCGGGAATATTATTGGAATAAGGAAGTGCAAAAAAGAAAAAACATATAAAGTTATGCTGGCAGCGCATATGGATGAAATTGGACTGATGGTAAAAGATATAGATGACCGCGGATTTATCAGCTTTACCAATATCGGAGGGGTGGATTCGAGAATTTTGCTTGCCCAGGAAGTAATTGTTCACGGTAAAGAAGACCTTTTTGGCATCATTGGTGCTAAACCTCCCCATCTGCAAACGGAAGAAGAGTCCAAAAAAGCAGTGGAGATAAAAGATATGGCAATAGATGTGGGGATGGATGCAAAAAAAGTTAAAGAACTGGTAAGCATAGGGGACATAATTACCTTTCGTTCACCCACAAGCTGCCTGTTAAATAATTATTTAAGCGGTAAATCTTTTGATGACCGTGCAGGTATTATATGTATTATAGAATGCTTAAAGGAATTAAAAAATACGGATATTGATGTGGATGTTTATGCTGTAGCAACAGTACAGGAAGAAGTCGGACTGAGAGGTGCAATCGTAAGTACCTATAATATTGAGCCTGATATTGGCATTGCTATTGATGTTTGTCATGGGGAAACTCCCGATGCACCTAAAGAAGATACCCACTCAACCGGAAAAGGCCCCGTGGTGACAATAGGTCCGAACATTCATCCCAAGCTTGTGAAAAAAATGTTTAGTATTGCAGATGAATATAATATTCCGTATCAAAAGGATGTGGAACCGGGCAATACGGGAACCGATGCCTGGGCTATACAAGTTACCCGTTCCGGCATCCCAACACTCCTTTTATCCATTCCTCTGCGCTATATGCACACAACCGTTGAGACATTGAATTTTAATGATATTGTAAATACAGGAAAACTGCTGGCGTTTTTCATAAAAAACCTAAAAGGTGACTTGGAGGAATTGTTATGTTATTAAAAGAACTAACGGAAGCAAATGGCGTTTCAGGTAATGAAAAGGAAGTAAGGGATATCATTCTTAGGGAAATCAGCGGTTATTGTGAAAAAATCAGCATAGACCGAATGGGTAATATAATTGCGTTAAGGAAGGGCACATCGGACAACGGGAAAAAAGTAATGTTATCAGCCCATATGGACGAAGTGGGGTTGATTGTCACCGGTTTTACCGATACAGGATTTATAAAATTTAAACCAGTTGGTGGTATTGACCCACGTATTTTGGTATCTAAAAAGGTGCTGGTGGGAAAACAAAGACTGCCCGGAGTAATCGGGCTGAAGGCCATTCACCTGCAGGAGCCCAATGAAAGAAAACAGGCTGTAAAAATCAAGAACATGTATATTGATATTGGTGCAAAAAATAAAGAAGATGCGGAAAAAAAAGTCAGCCTGGGAGATTATATTGCCTTTGACAGTTGCTATATGCCCTTTGGAAATAACCTTGTAAAAGCAAAGGCATTGGACGATCGGGCAGGATGTGCAATATTGATAGAGATGATTAAGGAGAGATATAGCTTCGATTTGTATGCCTGCTTTACGGTACAGGAAGAAGTGGGTTTGAGAGGGGCGAAGGTGGCAGCCTATACCGTTCAGCCGGATATGGCCCTTGTGGTTGAAGGTACCACCTGTTCTGACGTCCCCGGGGCAAAGGAGCATGAGTATGCAACAACCCTGGGTGATGGTCCGGCCATATCAATCATGGATAGGACATCTTATTCAAATAAAGAATTATCCAGGCTTCTTTATAGTCTCGCCAAGGAAAACAATATAAAGGTTCAATATAAGAAGACTACCTTGGGAGGAAATGATGCAGGCGTAATTCACTTAACAGGTAAAGGTATTCCAACTGCTACCATATCCGTTCCCTGTAGGTACATCCATTCTCCCGTATCTGTGATGAGCATGGAAGACTTTGAAGGATGCAAAAAATTAGTTAAACTGTTCTTAGAATATATAAATAAAACGAAGCAGGAGGAAGAAAATGAGTAGTTTATTAGTTCAACTTACACAATCTTACGGTCCTTCAGGAAATGAAGAAGTAATTCGTGACCTCATTATAAATGAAATAAAACAATTTGTGGATGAGCTGAACGTGGACCCATTGGGCAATATAATTGCCCGAAAAAAAGGTCCGGGGAAGAAATTGATGTTTGCAGCTCATATGGATGAAATTGGTGTAATTATTACTTATATTGATAAAAAAGGGTACCTGCGTTTTTCCAATATAGGAGGAGTTTCCCAGTATTCTGCCTTGTTCCAAAAGGTACGCTTTAAAAACGGAGTTATTGGTTGTATTGGATATGAAGAAGATATTGAATCAATGAAGGATTTAAAATTGGATAAAATGTATATTGATATTGGTGCAAAGGACAGGGAAGATGCGGAGAAAATTGTATCAATCGGCGATGCTGCCTGTTTTGAAGGTCCATTTAATCAACAGGCCAATCGCATATCTTCAAAAGCATTGGATGACAGGATAGGTTGCTATATCCTTATTGAAGTAATAAAGCAGCTAAAAAATTCGCCCAATGATTTATATTTTGTTTTTACGGTACAGGAAGAGCTGGGGCTTCGTGGAGCCAGGACATCCGCCTTTTCTGTGCATCCCGATTATGCAGTTGCAGTGGATGTTACTGCAACCGGGGATACTCCTGGAGCTAAAAAAATGGCAGTTAAACTTGGAAAGGGCCCTGCCATAAAAGTAAAGGATAACTCAATTATCGCTCATCCCTACGTAAGGAACATAATGATCGAAACGGCCCGTGAAGCAGGTATTCCATACCAGTTGGAAGTACTTGAGTACGGAGGAACCGACTCAGGTGCTATACATCTTACAAAAGGAGGGATTCCCTCGGGAGTACTTTCCATTGCCACGAGATATCTGCATTCCCCTGTAGAAATGGCGGATATGGATGACATAAACAATGGTATCAAACTGCTCCGTGCCCTTGCCGTAAAAGAAATGGGTGCAGAAGGAATATCTTAAAAATAGTACTTTATTTTTGCCCGATAATGTTGTAATATATAAAATAAAGATTCCATCGAGGGGAACTGATTTTCCCCGATGGAAGGTGTAAGGTTAAGGAATTATGTAGAGCGGTAGCAAGGTGTAATTAAAAAAACAAAATTAATGTATTACGGGAGGACGGTAGCATGATGAAATTCGTATTTGTAGGGATTTATGTTTTATTAATGCTGGGAATAGGTTTTATAAGTATGCGAAAAGCGTCTAATATCCAGGACTTTTTTTTGGGTGGAAGAAAGATGGGGCCGTGGATGTCCGCTTTTGCATACGGAACAACCTATTTTTCAGCTGTTTTATTTATTGGTTATGCAGGTAAAAGCGGGTGGGGATTTGGTATCTCTGCCGTATGGATTGGTGTAGGAAATGCGCTGCTGGGAAGCTTACTTGCATGGCTTGTACTTGCAAAAAAGACCCGGGAAATGACCCACCGACTGAATGTTTCTACAATGCCTGAATTTTTTGAGAAAAGGTTCGACAGTAAAGCAATGAAAGTTTTTTCCGCTCTTATAATTTTCATTTTCCTTGTTCCTTACTCTGCTTCCGTATATGCCGGACTAAGCTATCTCTTTAATTCCGTATTTGGTATTGATTATGTTTACTGTATGCTGATTATGGCCATTCTGACCGCTGTTTATCTTGTATTGGGCGGTTACCTGGCTACAGCCATGACGGATTTTGTTCAAGGTATCATTATGATTGTCGGAGTAATTATAATGATTTTTTATGTATTGTACAATCCAGTTGTGGGTGGCTTAACAGAAGGTTTGTCAAGGCTGTCACAAATACCTAATGATGGTCCAAGGCTTGTTAGTGTCTTTGGAGGGGATAACTGGTTAGGCCTGTTGTCTCTTATAATGCTTACCAGTTTGGGAAGTTGGGGTCTTCCTCAAATGGTGCATAAATTTTATGCTATTAAAGACGAAAAAGCTATTTCCAAAGGAACAGTGGTTTCTACGGCTTTTGCTTTATTGATTGGATGTGGTGCTTACCTGGTAGGTGCCTTTGGAAGGCTGTACTTAAATAACACAGTACCTGTGGTCAATGGTACCCCCAACTACGACGTTATTGTTCCCGAGCTTCTTAAAATGGCAATGCCAGAAGCAATGTTAGCTGTTATTTTGCTTCTTGTTTTATCGGCATCAATGTCCACGCTTGCTTCCATCGTTCTTACATCCAGTTCCGCCATTGCCATGGACCTGGTGCAGGGATATTTCTTACCTAACATAAAGAAGGAAAAAGTGATGTTGCTCATGCGCATACTATGCCTTGTATTCATTATTTTCTCCTTCATCGTTGCATATAAACCCAATGCCATCCTTGTACTGATGTCTTTCTCATGGGGAACTGTTGCAGGTTCTTTTATAGGCCCGTTCCTTTTTGGACTTTATTGGAAGGGAACCACAAAGATTGGGGCATGGGCAGGCATGTTAGCAGGATGCTTAACATCCATCAGCCTTGCTGTATACAGTAATTTGAATGCTGCACAGGCACCAATGTTTGGTATGATAGCAATGTTGGTGTCCCTTGTAACGGTTCCTGTAGTGAGTTTGCTTACACCAAAATATTCCAGCAGTCATATCACGGAAGTATTTAATACGGCAGCAGGCAGAGGTACTATAGGACTTGATATGGAATAAAATGATATTTTAGTATAGTCGTATAGTACAGAGGTTAGAAGATTAATCTTCTAACCTCTGACTTTATATCTATGTTAAACAATGATGGACTTATATGTAACACAAATGCTATAATAGATTTAAATATCTTTATACTTTATGTGCGTAGATGGGGGTTTATTATGAAAAAATTATTATTAGGAAACGAGGCAATTGCCAGGGGTGCCTATGAAGCCGGTGTTACTGTTGTTTCGTCCTATCCTGGTACTCCCAGTACCGAAATTACAGAAGCAATAGCAAAATATGATGAAATATATTCCGAATGGGCACCAAATGAGAAAGTAGCAACGGAAGTGGCTATTGGTGCTTCCTTTGGGGGAGCAAGGGCCATGACTGCAATGAAACATGTAGGACTGAATGTGGCTGCAGACCCTTTATTTACATGTTCTTATACCGGTGTAAACGGAGGACTTGTCATTGTAGTTGCCGACGATCCCGGTATGCATAGCTCGCAAAACGAGCAGGACAGCCGCCATTATGCAAAAGCTTCAAAGGTATTGATGCTTGAACCTTCTGATAGCCAGGAATGTAAAGATTTTGTGGCAGAAGCTTATAATTTGAGCGAACAATTCGACACACCGGTCATTATCCGTTTATCCACTCGTGTTTCCCATTCTCAAAGCCTTGTAGAAATAAAAGAACGAGAGAATATCCCATTAAGGGAATATAAAAAAGATGCTCAGAAATATGTTATGATGCCTGCCATGGCCCGAAAAAGGCATTGGGCAGTGGAAGACAGGATTAAGGCATTAAGGGAGTATGCGGAAACCAGCAAGCTAAACAGGATAGAATGGGGAGACAGAAAAATAGGCATTATTACCAGCGGTATTGCCTACCAATATGCCCGGGAAGCCTTGGGAGATGTTTCGTATTTAAAACTAGGCATGGTATATCCTCTTCCGGAGAAATTGATTAAGGATTTCGTAAGCCAGGTAGAACAGGTCTATGTTATAGAGGAACTGGACCCTTTTATTGAAGAACATTGTAAAGCATTGGGATGTAAAGTAATTGGCAAGGAATTATTCACGGTTATAGGGGAATTAAATACAAATATAATAAGAGAAAAAATACTCAACATTAAAACAGAAAAACCAATATCGGTAGAAGAATCCATTCCTATACGACCTCCGGTAATGTGCCCCGGATGTCCGCATAGGGGTGTGTTTTATGTATTGAAAAAATTAAAGCTTGTGGTAAGCGGTGACATTGGATGTTATACCCTTGGTGCACTGGCTCCTCTGGAGGCCATTGACACATGTGTGTGCATGGGAGCAAGCGTCGGTGCCGCCTTGGGCATGGAAAAAGCAAGGGGAAAGGATTTCAGCAAAAAGGTTGTCGCAGTGATTGGAGACTCAACATTTATACACTCTGGTATTACCGGCCTGATTGATGTCGTATACAATAAGGGAAATTCCACCGTGATTATATTGGATAATTCTATTACAGGTATGACGGGGCACCAACATAATCCTACAACAGGTTTTACCATCAAAGGTGAACCAACACGGCAAGTTGATTTGGTAAAACTTGCCCAGGCGATTGGCATAGAAAGAGTAAAGGTAGTGGATCCCTTTGACCTTGAAAAGTTTGAAAAAACAGTGAAAGAAGAAATAGCTGCTGAAGAGCCATCGGTCATCATTTCCCAGCGTCCTTGCGCCCTTTTAAAGCATGTTAAATATGAAGGACCATTGCACATTAACGGAGATAAATGTACAAGATGCAAAATGTGTATGCGCTTAGGATGTCCGGCTATTTCCAATAAAGATGGTAATATGACCATTGATATAACATTATGCAATGGCTGCGGTTTATGCGTAAAAGTATGTAGATTTTCTGCAATAGAGAAGGTGGGTGATATCAATGGCTAATACCTCTGTTATGATTGTTGGAGTTGGAGGTCAGGGTACCTTGTTGGCCAGCAGAATACTGGGTAATGTAGCAATTAAAAAAGGCTTTGATGTTAAAGTTTCAGAAGTTCACGGGATGGCACAGAGGGGTGGAAGCGTTGTCACCTATGTAAAATATGGAGATAAAGTGTATTCACCCATCATCTCAGAAGGGCAAGCCGATATTATTATAGCCTTTGAAGAACTCGAAGCATATAGATGGCTGCCCTATTTAAAAAAGGGCGGAAGGATTATCGTTAATACCCAGAGAATTGATCCCATGCCCGTAATTGTAGGACTTAAAAAGTATCCCGATTCCATAATAGAAAAGATTCATAGCCTTGGTGCAGAAGTTATACCGGTGGATGCCCTTAAGCTTGCTTTGGAAGCCGGAAGTGTCAAAGCTGTCAATGTTGTTCTGATGGGGGTAATGGCAAAATATACCGATATTGATAAAGAAGACTGGTTAAATGTAATTGAAAACACCGTACCTGCAAGATTTTTAGAGATAAACAAAAAAGCTTTTGAACTTGGCTTGGCTTTGAATAATTAACATAATAGATGAGGGGGCATTTTAGATGAATAGTTGGAATCCAACATGCGAAAGCATGTCGAGAGAAGAGATGAGAAAGCTTCAATCAGAAAGGTTAATAAAAACGGTAAGAAGAATTTATCATAATGTTCCTTATTATCGCAATAAGATGCAACAATTGGGTCTGCTTCCGGAAGATATTAATTCCGTAGATGATTTGAAAAAGCTGCCTTTTACCTACAAGCAGGATTTGCGGGATACTTACCCCTATGGACTTTTTGCGGCACCCTTAAGTGAAATAGTAAGAATTCATGCCTCTTCCGGTACTACCGGTAGGCCAACGGTGGTAGGCTACACGCGAAATGACATTACCGTTTGGTCGGAAGTAATGGCAAGGACTTTAACTGCTGCCGGTGCCGGAAAAGAGTCTTTTATTCAAATTGCCTATGGTTATGGGTTATTTACCGGTGGTTTGGGTGTGCATTACGGAGCAGAACGAATTGGTGCCTCGGTAATTCCTATTTCAGGTGGAAATACAAAGAGGCAAATACAGATCATGAAGGACTTTGGTACTACCCATATTGCCTGTACCCCTTCCTATGCCTTATATCTTGCTGAAACCATGGAAGAAATGGGTATCAGGAAGGAAGAACTAAGCTTAAAAGCAGGTGTTTTTGGTGCCGAACCATGGACGGATAATATGCGGAAAGAAATAGAAAATAAATTGGGTATTAAAGCAATTGATATTTATGGTCTGAGTGAAGTTATAGGACCGGGAGTTGCCTTTGAGTGCGAATGTCAAAATGGATTGCACATATCGGAGGACCATTTTATTCCCGAGATTATTGATCCGCAAACCGGGGAAGTGCTTCCTGAAGGGGAAAAAGGGGAATTAGTATTTACCACCATTACAAAAGAAGGAATTCCTCTGATACGCTATCGCACCAGGGATATCTCTTCCCTTACCTATGAAAAATGTGAATGTGGTAGAACCCTTGTGCGGATGAGTAGGGTTTCCGGACGTACCGACGATATGTTGATAATTCGAGGTGTGAATGTATTTCCGTCGCAGATTGAAAGCGTATTGTTAGAAATTGGTGAAACAGCGCCTCATTACCTGTTGATTGTGGACAGGGTAGGAAAATTGGATACACTGGAAATATTGGTAGAAGTATCGGATAAACTGTTTTCTGACGAAATAAAACGTTTGGAGGAATTGGAAAACAAGATCAGGCGCGAGATTGAAAGCACACTGGGCATAACGGCAAAAGTTCGGTTGGTTGAGCCAAAAACCATTGAAAGAAGTGAAGGAAAAGCAAAAAGAGTCATTGATAAGAGAAACTTAAAATAATGGATTAGTTCCCCTTTTACGTTATAAAGGCTCTATAATGGGGTAATTATCCATATATGATAAAAAGGAGGTATTCTTATGTTAGTCAAGCAAATCTCTGTTTTCCTTGAAAACAAATCCGGACGATTAGCCGAAGTGACCAGTATCCTTGGCAAAAACGATATAGACATTAGTGCATTATCCATAGCAGATACAACCGATTTTGGTATTCTCAGGCTGATTGTCAATAAACCTGAACAAGCGGAGAGAATATTAAAAGAAAACGGCTTTACGGTAAGTTGTACGGATGTGATTGCAATTGCGGTTGTAGATGAACCGGGGGGCCTGGCAGCGGCATTACGTGTTCTTGATGATGCATCCATTGGAATTGAATACATGTATGCTTTCGTAGGAAAGGCAACAAATGAAGCTCTGGTAATTTTGCGTGTGGAGGAACCGGAAAAAGCCGTACAAGTGTTAGATAAGAATAACATAAGAGTATTACCTGCCGAAAGGGTATACGAGTTGTAATTTAATTAGTTTCCCATTATTTTACATAGCAAGGAAACACGTGCGCATCTATTGGGAGTAAGAATCAAAATGCCCATTGGCAACTTATTTGCTAATGGGCAAAATATTTTGCAAAGGAGATAGTGAGAGTGAAAAGGCTTATGAAAAAAACAGGTCATTACTATAAAAAAATAAGTTTGATTATTTATATGTTAGTTGTGATAATAAGCTTGACATATGTAAATGTAAAAGCAGATGTGGGCTTCAAAGGGGCATGGGGAGATCAAGGAGACGGTACATATATAAACCCTATCATACCGGGAGACTATAGTGATCTGGACGTAATTAGAGTAGGAAGCGATTACTATATGATTAGTTCTACTATGCAATTATCTCCTGGAATGGTTGTTTTACATTCTAAAGATCTTGTAAATTGGGAAATCATAGGTCATGTGGTCAATGATATGACTCAAATCAGTGAATCCTATAACTATACTAGAATGGATGGTTACGGTAGGGGTATTTGGGCAGGTGCTATAAGGTATCATGATAACAAGTTTTGGGTATATTTTGGAGTACCTGAAGTAGGTTATTTCATGAGTACTGCCACCAATCCTGCCGGTCCATGGGAACCGTTAACAAGAGTAACAATGGATAATGACCCGAATTTCCCTGGAGCAGGTTGGAATGATTGCTGTCCCTTCTGGGATGATGATGGACAAGGATATTTTGTTGGAACTAACTTTTATGACGGGTATAAGATTCATCTTTTTAAAATGAGTGAAGATGGTAAAAAACTTATTTCATCCAGTGATACGGTTATTCATCAGGAAAGTGGAAGCGAAGCAAATAAGATTTATAAGATTAACGGATACTATTATTTTTTCCACAGCGAAACTACTACCGGACGAAGAAATGTCTATATGTTGCGTTCAAAAAATATTTTTGGTGACGGAGGATCACCGGGTAAAGCAGGAACCTATGAACACAAATGTGTAATACAGTCAATTGGAAATGACCGAGAACCTAATCAGGGGGGTTTAGTACAAACTGAGGATGGTTCGTGGTATTTTGTTACTCATCACGGTTCAATGAGTTTAGAGGGACGGCCTGTAAGCCTCTTGCCTATTTCTTGGGTAGATGATTGGCCTATTTTAGGAGTAGATAGTAATAATGACGGTATAGGGGAAATGGTTTGGAGCGGAACTAAACCTATAAACGGGTATCCAATAAAGTTTCCCCAGTCGTCGGATGATTTTGAAAGTCTTACTCTCTCACCCCAGTGGGAGTGGAATTATCAACCAAGAGCAGATAAATGGTCTCTTAGCGAAAGGCCGGGGTATTTACGTCTTCATGCTTTTAAACCTTTGTCAACAGATAATTTATTTAAAGCAGGGAACACTATTTCTCAGCGCTTTATGAGAACTGATTTTGGAGTAGCCACTACTAAAATAGATATTGGAAATATGGCCAATGGACAAGAAGCAGGATTAACTCATTTCGATGGTGGATCGAGATATTGTACTATAGGTGTGGTACAAAAAAACGGAGTAAAGTATTTCAGGTACAGAGAATATCCAAATGGCCCTGATATACTAGGACCTGAGATATCATCTTCAGCTACGACCGTATGGTTTAAATCAATTATGAATAACTCACAGAACATTGCGTTTATGTATAGTTTAGATGGAAAGAATTTTACCCAACTTGGAGGAACCTATAATTTATCAGGTGCTAATTACCGCGGAAATCGAATTGGCATTTACTGTTACAACAATGAGGCAGAAAGTGGATATGTGGATGTAGATTGGTTTGATTATAGGTACAATGAAAAACCTATTGACGCATTTTCTAAAATTGAAGCTGAAAGTTTTACCGCTCAAAGCGGCAATATAGAGGTTGAATCCTGTTCTGATGTTGAAAAGGGACAAAATATAGTGGTTACAGGTAATGATGGCTATACTTCCTATAGTAATATTGATTTTGCAAGTGGGGCAGCTATGATTTCTGTAAGAGTTGCCGGTACAAGTCCAGGAAGTATAGAAGTAAGGGTAGATGGGCCCAGTGGTAAATTATTGGGCAGTATATCGGTGCCAAGCACAGACGGTGAACAAGTGTGGCAAACGGTTACGGCCAATATTGAGAGAGTCACGGGTATTCATGACTTATACTTGGTATATAAAACCGATGGTAATTTCAATGTAAACTGGTTTGAATTTAGTGAATCCACAAGTAGTATCAAACCAAATCCTATTTTGCAATATTTGTTTGACGGAGATGTTAACGATTCAACAGAAAATAAAAACCACGGAATCTTACATAAGGGTGTGGGGCTTCCAACGGCTTCTTTTGTATTTGATTCTAAGTTTGGTACAGTATTAAGTCTTCCCGGAGGTAAGAACGGTAACTATGTACAGATACCCGGTGATGTGCTATACGGCACGGATAGTATAACTGTTACCGGATGGATATACGTAAATAGCAGTGCAAATTATCAGAGATTTTTTGATTTTGGAATAAATGATAAGAAGTATCTATTTTGTATGCCTACAGAGACCTACAATACAAAAATCTCCATCAACAGTTATATTAATGGTGCTGAACAAGGAGTAACTGTTGATCCTATACCACTTAATGAATGGCATCATCTTGCAGTGGTTTTGGATTCTGCCAATACAACGATGCGGGTATATCTTGATGGTGTCCTGGTAGGGTATAACACCAATGTAACCCTTGGCATTTCTCAAATTATCGATCAGGATCCAAGCAAGAACTTTTTCTATATTGGAAAGTCGCAGTATGGCTCAGATCCTGAATTAAACGGTAAACTATATGATTTCCGCATATACGATACTCCTCTTTCTTCTGCTCAAGTAAGAGAAGTGATGAACGAGGCCAATAATTCTATTAAACCGGTATTTGATATTAATACTACTTTTAACCTTGATGAATTGAAGCCGGGTAATACAATTGATGCAAATGTATCTGTAACAAACATTAAAAGCAGTATAAAATCAGTTATGGCAATAGTTGCTTTATACGATGAAAATGATAGAATGATAAATATGTCATATAACTCCAGGTCAATTTCTGTTGGGAAAACAGAAAACTTAAGGGCTGGGTTTAGACTACCTCCAAATACCGATGGTTATAAAGTAAAAGTGTTTGTATGGGACGGAACCGATCTTTCTAAGACAAATATGATTCCATTGTCAGATGTTGTGATACTGGATTAAAGGACTGCATATAGTAAATGGATTACCCTGTAATGGGGTAGTCCATTTTTTAATTTTCAATTATAATTTACGATGAAGTATTATTGTTGAGAATACAGTGATGTGTTAAAATATACGCATTGAAAGAAAGGAAGAGATTATTATGCAAAAAAATATAGCTGAATTATTGCTCAATGAATTTAACATTAGTAAAGAAGTTTATAAACTATCTATAGAAGTTGAAGAACAAATACTACATAAATTTAAAACCATTGATGAAATAAGCCAATATAATCAATATAAAGTTTTAAAGGCATTTCAAAACCAAAATATAAGCGATAGCCATTTTGTTGAGACAACGGGATATGGTTATGGTGACCTGGGAAGGGATTCATTGGATGCGGTTTATGCCGATACTTTTAGATGCGAGGATGCACTGGTTAGACATAATATTGTCTCCGGTACCCATGCCATTTCCTTATGCCTTTTTGGGGTACTGCGACCGGGAGATACACTGTTATCGGTAACGGGAAAGCCTTATGATACATTGGAAGAAGTAATAGGAATAAGGGGCAGAAATAATGGATCGTTAAAGGAAATGGGAGTGAATTACAAACAAGTGGACCTTACTCCTCAAGGAAAAGTGGATTATGAAGCAATAAAGCATTCTATTACAAGCAATACCAAAGTGGCTATGATTCAAAGGTCAAAAGGATATGACTGGAGGCCGTCCTTGACAATTCAGGAAATCGAAAAAATAATTGGTATTATTAAAGAAATAAACCCTAATACAATATGCATGGTGGATAACTGCTATGGTGAATTTGTAGAAGAAAAAGAACCTACCGAGGTAGGGGCTGATTTAATTGCAGGCTCCCTTATAAAAAACCCGGGGGGTGGGCTGGCACCAACAGGAGGTTATATTGCAGGGAAGAAGGAATACGTGAAACTGGCTTCCTATCGACTGACTTCACCGGGAATAGGGAAGAAGTGCGGAGCATCCCTTGGAATGAACAGGTATTTGTTTCAAGGGTTTTTTATGGCTCCACATATTGTTGCTCAAAGCCTAAAGGCAGCACTTTTTTGTTCTGCATTATTTCACAGGTTAGGTTTTGAAGTATGCCCCGGACCGGATGAGGCAAGGACAGATATAATTCAAGCTATTAAATTTAACAGTCCTGATTTAGTAATAAGCTTTTGCCAAGGAATACAAAAGGGGGCACCCATAGATTCCTTTGTAAAACCTGAACCGTGGGATATGCCTGGTTATGACTCTCCTGTTATTATGGCAGCAGGGGCATTTATACAAGGCTCATCCATAGAACTTAGTGCCGATGCTCCTATAAAACCTCCCTATATTGCCTATATGCAAGGAGGTCTTATATGGAACCATGCGAAATTGGGTATAATGATTGCGCTTCAAGATATGGTGGAAAAGGGATTGATTGTGTTATAAAAAATAAAAGGGTAGGGCAGAGATGAGGCGAGATAATACTCGCCTTTGTCATAGTCTTCTAAATATACCAATAACTTTGCCAAGTATAGAAACCTCTTTAACGATGATTGGGTCCATGTACTTATTTTCTGGTTGCAAACGGAAATATCCCTTTTCCTTATAAAACCTTTTTACCGTTGCTTCATCACCAATGAGAGCTACAACAATCTCACCATTTTGTGCCACGCTTTGTTTTTGTACAATTACCAGGTCTCCATCCAATATACCGGCATCAATCATGCTGTCTCCTTTTATCCTCAGTGCAAATAGTTCGCTATTACCTGCAAATTTAACGGGAAGGGGAAAAGTACCTTCTATATTTTCAACAGCCAAAATAGGCTGGCCCGCAGTGACTTTACCCACAATAGGAACATCTATTATTTCTTCGGAATAAAAACGGCCTAAGGGTGATGTTATAGGACTGCTTCGTGCCAACCTGCTTTCTATAACCTTTAATGCCCTGGGCTTAGAAGCATCTTTATGTATAAGCCCTTTTTTCTCAAGCCTTGCCAAATGTCCATGGACCGTGGAAGTAGACTTGAGTCCAACTGCACTGCATATCTCTCTCACAGAGGGGGGATATCCTTTTTCTTTAATTTGCTTATTAATAAAATCAAGTATAGCTTGTTGTTTTTCGGTTAAATCTTTATGCATATAATAGGACACCCTTCCATATTTTTGTAATATTTATGACAATTTTTATTATTTATTATTATATCATAGTATTTACAATATATCAAACTAATGTTCGGAATTTTTTTGAAAAATATATTGACTAAGAACAAATGTTCTGATAATATAATATCCATCAAGAACGTTTGTTCTTTTTGTATGTGCTGTTTTAGTTGTATTGATTGACAGAAAGGAGCGACATTTATGAGTAAAAGCATAACTCTTTCCAATCTATTCTCATTAAAAATTAGGATAGTAAACAGGAAACGTTTCCTAATATTTGTAACATTATTATTGATTAGTCTATCCATACCAATATGTATTTTTATGACACAAATATCCGTACAGGGAAGAGAAAAGAGTAATTATGATATTGTTTATATTGTAGAAGGGGATACACTTTGGGATATAGCATTAAGATATAAACATGGCAATATAGATATACGCGACTATATTGACAGGATTATGATTGAAAATAACTTGAAATCACCATTAATTGTGCAGGGGCAGACTTTGAAGATACCTATTGAATAAAAGAGCAGTAAATGGGTGAAGTATTATTCTTCACCCATTGTTGCAAGGGGATTGCTGTCTACGGCATTGCGCAGCTGTTCATTGTCCACATGGGTATAAATTTCGGTGGTAGAAAGATTTTCATGACCCAAGATTTCCTGTAATAATCTTATGTCAACATTTCCGTATTTGTACATTAGGGTTGCTGCAGTATGCCTTAGTTTGTGAACTGAATATCTATGAGGATCCAAACCGGCTTGCTGAAGATACTTTTTTACTATGTACTGGACTGTTTTTTTGCTGATACGTTGCTTTCTTTCGCTAAGAAACAGGGCATTTTTATCTTTTACACCGTCTACGGGTCGCACGCGTAGATACTGTTGGATAGCATTTACGCAGGCTTTGTTTAGGTATATGGTTCGCTCTTTATTGCCTTTACCGACTACGGTTAAGGTATCATTTTTAATCCTATTTATATTAATGCTTACAAGCTCCGAAAGCCTTAAACCACAGTTTAAAAAAAGCATAAGAATAGCGTAATCCCTTTGGCGATGCTTCCCGCTTACGGAATTAAGCAGTTGTTTGCTTTCCTCAAGGCTGAGATACCTGGGCATGCGTTTTTGTATTTTTGGGGATTCCAGCTCTTTAGCAGGATTATAGTCAATTAATCGTGCCTTTGAATGTAGATAATTAAAAAAAGATTTGATGCTGGCAACTTTTCTGGCCCTTGAACTGGCATTATTACCCCTGTCAAGGCTTACATAGGCCATGTATTCATATAAATCGCTTAACGTAATATATTTTATAAAGTTTACATCTATATCATCAATAGGGATTTTTTCAAATTCCGTGCTGCTGTCTGCAAGGCCTTTATGCATTTTCATAAATCTAAAAAAGGTTCTCAGGTCAAAAAAATATTCTTTTATGGTGCTGTTTGATTTTCCTCTGATAGTGCCAATATAGTTCAGGTAATCCCGAAGTATTTGTGGCGCTTCATTAAAATTGTTCATGCTTATTCCCCCGATTATACAAAATTTTTATTTTGTATAATCTTATCACATTTTTTAACTTTCTGTCCATACATATATATTTATTTTTAAGCATAAAAATAGGCGCACCTACCTGTACGCCCATTATAAAACTTTTAATGCTTTGGAAGCTGAATAAAATTGCAAGCAGGTTCTTGCAGTATCCTGAGAGCATATTTATATTTTTCTAAAAACTTGACATCGGAAAAACCTGCCTGGTCCACCAATTGGCTGTCGGTAGCCCCGTGAATACGCCCAAGTATCATGCACATATGAAACAGGTCCTTGGGAGAAATATGTTTTACTTCGGCTTCTTCGCACAGCTTATACACAATCTTGCGAACTCCGGTTTCCGAAAGAGGCTGGCCGTATCGATTTAGAAATATGGGGTTGTTGGCTTCTTTTTCCCTGTCTATTTGTGGCGGTAGCCCCAGTTCTGACCTGTATTGAATGAACAGCTCAAACACATCTTTCCGGATTGGAATTATACGCCTCTTTCCGGCCTTTGACTTAACTTCAGCCCCGTAATGTCCAAGGGCGTCTATAATAAGGTTACCCCAGCATATGTTTTTTACTTCCAATACCGAAAAACGGGAAGTGATAAATAAAAGTACAATTAAGTAATCCCTTGTACCGCTATTTTTGGCACAGGTTAAAAACCTTTCCAGCTCATCGAGAGTAAATATGCGATCCTCTTTTACATAACCCACATCCTGCTTAGGAACCTTAAAATGATTAAACCAGTTTTCTGAAAATACATTATTTTCAATTCCCAAATTATAAAACTTATGTAAAGTGCGAAGAATGCGTATCACCGTTGCTCTTTTTTTAGTTCCATTATTCATTTGAGTTATTAAATTATCATAGTATTTCTTTACATCATCTTTTGTAACGGATGCATAGGATTTTTTACAGACTGCAGCTAAAAAGTTTTCAATTTCCCTTTTATATGAAATTATGGTATTTTTTGTTTTACCAGCATAAAACAAATTGCATAATTCTTGTTCAGTCATTGTACTTACCCCTTTCTGTACAATCTTATTTATTCGTCTTTTGTGGATGAGGGGGGTACCTGTGGCACCTTGTTATGGATATTATATTATAACTTTTGGTGGTTGTGAAGAGGGTTTGGTTGTGTGTTTTATTCGTTCTTGTAATATTACTTCTCAACTACTTCTCCCGACAAGGACCACATCAGTGCTTCATTAATCTTAACGTATACAAGTTTCCCCACCATTTCCTCATTGCCTTTAAAATTGACTATTTTGCCTGTTCTGGTCCTCCCTGTGAACTTATCGGGCTCATTTTTGCTGACTCCTTCCACTAACACCTCTACTTCTTGTCCAAGGTATTGCTGGTTTTTTCTCAATGTTATTTCATTTTGTACATCCAATAATCTTTGGAAGTTTCTTTGCTTTTCCTGGGGAGTTAACACATCCTCCATTTTTTCTGCAGGAGTTCCCTTTCTGGGAGAATAAATAAACGTAAACAAGGAATCAAATTCCACTTTTCTGACCAAATCCAGTGTATCTTCAAAATCTTCATTGGTTTCTCCCGGGAATCCTACGATAACATCACTGGACAAAGCAATATTTGGTATTGCTTCTTTTACCTTGCGAATGATTTCCAAATATCTTTCCCTGGTATATTTTCGGTTCATTTTTTCCAGCACGCGGTTACTTCCTGCCTGGAAGGGTAAATGAAGCTGTTCGCATACTTTTTTGCATTCACTCATAGTCCGTATTAATTTATCGCTTATATCCTTTGGATGGGAAGTTGTAAAGCGTATACGATGAATTCCATCTATATCATTAACCATTTTTAAAAGATCGGCAAAATCAATATTATCCTCCAGGTCATTTCCATAGGAATTTACATTTTGCCCCAACAGTGTAACTTCCTTATACCCTTCTGAAGCCAGTTGTCTGACTTCCTGCAATATATCCTCCGGATTTCTGCTGCGTTCCCTGCCCCTGACATAGGGAACAATACAATAGGAACAAAAATTATTGCACCCATACATGATGGATACCCAGGCTTTAACCCGGCCTACCCTGTAAATGGGCATATCTTCTATAATGTATCCGTCACTGTTCATTATATCAATCACGGTATAGGACTCATTCATTGCCTTTTCCAATATCTCAGGGAATTTGTACAGGGTGTGCGTGCCAAAAACCATATCCACATGCTTGTACCTGGTTTTAATCTCTTTTACTATATGTTCCTGCTGCATCATGCATCCACATACCCCTATCAGCAAATGGGGCTTACGTGCTTTTAAATGCTTTAACGCACCAACATTGCCAAATACCCTCAGTTCTGCATTTTCTCTCACACAGCAAGTATTGTAAAGTATAAGGTCTGCCTCCTCCTTATTATTTGTAAAAGAATAACCCATTTCCCTAAGCATTCCTCTCAGGCGTTCTGCGTCATTTTCATTTTGCTGGCAGCCGTAGGACTGTATAAAAGCAAGCTTATCCTTTCCGCTTCTTTGTTTCTCTATATCCATCCTTTCTCTTATCCTTGCCATAATTTCTTTTTGTTTTTGTATCTGCTCCTCAGATAAATAAACTTCCCTGTTTCTTTTCATAGTATTAATGCCTCCGATATTCCTTTTCATATAATAATGTTTAAATCATCACTCAATGTATGCTTACTATTATAATATTCTCCAGTCAAATATTCAAGCATAGCCAAAAGACCATGAAATAATCAATATTTTAAATAAGGCTGGAATTTTTAAAATAAATTGTGTATGATAGTATTACCATATCATTAAGAAAGGATAACAATTATGGAAGCAAAAAAGCGCATATGGGAAATAGATTTTTTCAGAGGCATTGCAATTGTTCTGATGATAATATTTCATCTCATTGTCGATTTAAAAGACTTTTATACGTACAATATAGAATACCTGAGCGGCTTTTGGTATTATGAAGGTAAAATATCAGCCATCCTCTTTATCATAATTGCCGGAATCAGCAGCACTTTAGGCAGGAACCCGGTAAAGCGCGGTATCACTGTATTCATGTGTGGAATGGTTATAACAATAATTACATACCTTTATAATTCTTCAATTTATATTCGGTTTGGAATACTGCATTTTTTAGGTACGGCTATGCTTTTATCTCCTTTATTCAGTAAATTAAATTACATTTTACTGTCCATTATATCTGTTTGTACGCTTATTGTAGGTAATATATTTTCTAAAATGACAGTGGAGTCTCCCTACTTGTTTTTTATAGGCCTCGTGAATAAAAATTTTAGTTCTATGGACTATTATCCTTTATTACCTTGGCTTAGTATATTTGTACTTGGTATTATAATCGGCAAAGGCGTTTATAGGAAAGGTAAAAGACTATTGCCATTCACTCTAAGCAAAGACCCTTTTTCATATTTAGGAAAACATTCCCTTGTTATTTATCTATTGCATCAGCCTGTGCTCCTTGCAATGCTATATTTATTAAACAGCCTTGGTCTTCTATGATAAGGGTATCTTTTTATTTATATTCAGAAACCGCTTTAATTCTGCAATCTGACTTGCCAGAAGCGCTATATCCCTTTTTGTGGCAGGCTGTTCCCAGGGATTTGCAATATCTCGTTCCTGTACTGAGATACAGAATTGTGAATGAAGCTCGCGATAGTGATTTTTTACTATATGGGCATTTTGTATGTGCCTGTTGGCTGTTTTATAGCTTACCAGGCATTTTATTCGTTTGCCACTTTTTAATATAATAAAAACATTATTTTCTTCTTTTATTTCTTCAATTTTATAAATGGATTCCAATGAAATATAACCTAAGCTTCCATCGTTTTCCGCTTTTGGTTTCCTGATTTTAAACGGAATCAATATAAAATGCTCACTGAAAGGAATAGGTACAATGTTTTTCTGGCGTATGACATGAGAGTATTTGCGGCGTACCTGTTTCAAGTCCAAAGCATATATGCGTGCTAGCCTGTTCAGTATGGTTTTTACCTTGCTTGCCACCAAATATTCATTTCCATTATTATCAATAATTGTACTAATATCTCCTATCCCCAATTGATACGTTGGAAGAATTGCTGCAATACCTATAATAAATAGCTCTTCTGCACTTTTCACCATTTTGCCTCCTGAACACTTTTAGCCTATTTATTCCAATTACCTTATTAGATTACCATAATAATATTATGTTAATTTTATTATATTATTAGAATATGTAATCCCTTTTTAATTTGTGATTGATTCCTGTACACAGCAAAAAAAGCATGATGATATTTTTCATCATGCTTTTTATTATAAACAGCTCTAATTATTGTAAAAGAATTACAGGATCATTATCCACTGTTTCTATTAATTCAACTTTATCTCCTTCCACTTTATACCTCCAGTAACTTACCGGTTTTTCACCCATTATCTCAATTCCCCATCTCCTGGTTAATGTCACAATATAAAAATCACCTGATTTTTCAGCCTTTGTTTCTAAAGTACATTGTATTTTAGCCCCATTGAACTTTTCCCCTGCGCTTACCAGTATTTCCCTAGTGCCATTCCAATCAGGGAAATCCGGGCGTGTACGCTGAACAAGATATATTGCCTTGCGCATATTTTCATCTTCCACATTTTTATCAACCTCGCCTATGGGAACGTCACTCCTGTTAAGCTTGGCAAGGTATTCCTTTGCTTTTTTTACTTGCTCATCTTTCAATTCTTTATCCACTTTTTCGTATTCATCCAGTACAAGCTTCCTTATATCTTCTGGGAACATTTTTGCTACTGACTGTTCCAGGTAGGCACCACCAAGGGATTGTTTATATCCCAAGGGTTCATACCCGTTTTCAGTGGAACGAAGCTGCATAACCACCGGTGCTGCCTGATTGTCCTCTACCGGTGTAAAAACATCATTTGCAAACTCAAACCATGCAAACCGAACCAGCATATATATAGTGGTGACATCGTCTTTTACCTCGTCCTTATATATCTTATGGGCTTCAATGGCTTTTTCACCTATTTTATAGAAAGAACGATTCCATGCCAAAATATAGTTGGAAATCACATCTTCCAGGTTTGTCCGGTCAACGCCCTCGGGAAGAGTAATACCGCCCACATCTTCACCCTTTTTATATTGATTAACATCCTCATCAACTACGTTAAGTGCATTTTGCTCTTCATATTCTCCGTACTGATAAAACCATTCCCTTCCGCTTGTATTTCCAATAGCATTTTCTTCATTATAGATACCCATTATTTTTGCGCTGGCACAAGCCATTACATATTCCTTCAACTCATCTCCGCCGCTTTTCTTAAAAAGCTCAAACATGTATTCCAAAGCAGGTCTTCCCAACGCAACAAGTTTTTCAAAAGATGAGTTATTTTTCAGGTATTCAGGATAGCCGGAAATATCCTTAGGACCATTCTCAACAATTTCCTTTAAAAGACGTTCCACTTCCTGTTCAATACTAATGGTTTCTATTGCATCTATATCTGCTGAAGTCTGGGTATTCGATGACGTATTATCATTTTTATTTTCATTTTGATTCACATCTACAGGATTATCTTTTCGCTGCATCTGTAAGAAGATTACTGAAAAAACAATGATCAATACAAGTGCTGCAGCTGCTATAATGTAGTATTTCCTGCGCTCCATTTCATTTTCCCCCTTTTATTTTGTACTCATAATGGATTCCCAATATAATAATAGCTTAACGTATTGAACATGTTTTGTCAATGATGTTTAGCGCATTAAGCATCAATATAAAGTTTTAGTTTTACTTATTACAATATATATTTTTGTTTAACAGTAACACTATAACCGCCCCTCTAATATACTGTTATAGGATGGATAAACAAAAAACCTAAAGCAATACATCATGCATAAAGGAGGTTCAATCTGATGTCAGAAGGATTCTTCGGCAGATTATTTGGAGATGACAGCGAAATTTTATTTTTTATCATCCTGTTCTTGCTGCTGTTCTGGGGATGTCGCGGGTGTGGTCCGTCTTACGGTGGCTATGGGACAAATGTTAGTGAAGCATAGAGGTACGTCTGTGCTGATATAGAATAAGGAGGTATTATAAAATGTCCGATAATGTACAAGGATATGGCTATTTTGGTGGTTCATGGATCTGGATCATTATAATCATCATTCTTTTCTTCTGCTTGTGCGGCGGATATGGGTACGGATGTAAGAAATAACATAAATTTTTGATATGCTGCAATGATGTTATCCTTCCAGTACTTATCCAATATCGTAATTCTTGGGTGCACATAAAAGTGTACCCAAGTTATATTTTTTGATAAAAAAAGGTACGGATAGGCTGGAATCCGTATCGATTAGGCATAATAATCTGTTCCGTGCTGCCCACAAATAGAATTCCCTCCGGTCTTAATGCCCTGTTAAACCTATAATATATTTCTGATTTTGCTTCTTCAGTAAAATAAATAAGTACATTCCTACAGACAATCAAATCGCAGTTTAAATAATAGGGGTCTTTTAATAAATTATGCTGTGAAAAATGAACACATCTTTTAATTTCATCTTTAATCTTAAAAAATTTTCCTTCCTTTGTAAAATATTTTAAGATGTATTCTTTTGGCATATTTGTCAGACTTTTTTCATTATATAACCCGATGCTGGCTTTAGCCAATGCTTCTTTATCTATATCTGTAGCAATAATATGAATTGAGTACATCGGGACAAATTTTGTTAAAACCATTGCCAATGAATAGGGTTCTTCCCCCGTGGAACAAGCAGCACTCCAAATTTTTAAAGAGTTTTTATATCTAAACAGCAAGGGAATTATATCCTTTTCCAATACTTCCCACTGCTTTGGATTCCTGAAAAATTCCGATACATTTATTGTAAGATAATTAATAAACTCATTATATAGATCTTTATCTGTTTTAAGCATATGTGTATATTCATCATAGGAATCATATCCGTTTTTCTTTATTAAGGATTCAATCCGCCTCTTCATCTGCTTTTCCTTGTAACAAGATAAATTTATACCTGTCATCTTATAAATTTCATTTTTAAAATCTTCATAGTCACGAATATACACTTGCGGTGTCCCCCCTCCCTTTGTTATATCCGATTACCGCACTAAAGATAATAATTTATCATGCCCAATTATTCTATCACAGAACTGTACAAAAAAAAGCGTGACATGCGGCCACGCAAAAATAAAACTAACCCATAAAAAAAACTATGGGTTAGTCTTGTTCTTTATTTTACATCATCCTCATTAGGTTGAGGCTGGTCATCTGCCTTTTTTTCGTTGTTTACTGCAGGAGCTTCTGCTGCATTAAGCACTTCCCGTCTGCTGAGGCTGATTTTTTGGTTATCCAGATCCATTTCAATAATTTTGGCTTCAATTTCTTCTCCAATGGATAAAACATCAGCAGGTTTTCCAATTCTTCTGTTAGATATCTGGGATATATGAATTAAACCGTCCACACCGGGAATAAGCTCAACGAAGGCACCAAAAGGAACCAATCGCACTACTTTGCATTTAACCACATCACCTACATTAAATTTATTCTTGGCAATAACCCAAGGGTTATCCTCTGCCTTTTTATAACCTAATGAAATTCTTTTCTTTTCTTTATCCAATTCTATAATATATACTTCAACAATATCGCCTTCTTTTAACACTTCAGAAGGATGCTTTATCTTATTCCAGGAAAGCTCGGATATATGAATAAGTCCATCAACTCCACCTATATCAACAAATGCACCAAAATCAGTAATTTTCTTAACTGTTCCTGTATATTTTTTACCTACTTCCGCAGTGCTCCAGAACATTTGAGCTTTCCTTTCCTTTTCTTCCACAATAACATTTCTTATAGAACCTACGGCTCTCCTCTTTCTCTTATTAACATCAATAATCTGCAATGACACATTGTCTTTAAGGAAAACATTTAAATCGGATACGTAACGGTCGCTAACATGGGATGCCGGTACAAAAACCTTTATACCGTTAACCAGTACAATAACGCCACCATTTACCACCTCAATAATCTTACCTTGGAGAACCTCTTTCTTTTCAAAGGCATTTTCAATGGATTCCCAACCTCTGATTGAATCCAGCTTTTTTTTGGACAACAGCACATTTCCTTCGCCATCATCCACGCGAATTACAAATACATCAATCACATCTCCAATTTTTACAATATCCTCGGGCACTGCTGTAGGATCATCGGTCAACTCACTAAGACGAATGATTCCGTCGGATTTAAAACCAAGATCCACATACACCTCATTACTTGACATACCAATTACGGTACCTTTTACTGTGTCACCTGTATTTAAAGTAATAAGAGATTGTTCAAAAGCCTCCGCAAAATCAAGGTCCGCGTTGCCCACCTGAACATTACTTTTTTCTTCCATATTTTTAATTACCTCCTTTATTATCCACACCGGTGTAGATGCACCGGCAGTAATACCTATCTTTTTATCTCTGTAGTCCACGTCCTGAGGAAGGTCCTCAAAGGTTTCAATAAAATACGTATCACTACAGAACTGCTTGCAAATAGAATATAATTTTTGTGTATTGGAACTATGTTTACCCCCAATAACAATCATCATATCTACCTGCTTGGCAATTTTCTCAGCTTCAGACTGTCTTAAATTCGTCGCACTGCATATTGTATCAAAAATCACAGGGTTTTGACAATTATTTTTAAAATATTGGGTTATTTTATCCCATCTTTCTCTGCTGATGGTAGTTTGCGCAACTATACATGTTTTATTAGCACATTTAAAGTTATCCATTATATCTTCCGGGCCCTGGACAATAACAGCCGTGTTATCACACCAACCATTAATCCCTATTACCTCCGGATGATTTGGATCACCCACGATAACTATCTGATAACCATCCTTATAAAACTGTTCCACAATTCGATGTATCTTTTTTACATAAGGACATGTGGCATCAATATATTGTATTTTTTTATCTTCTAATTCCTGGTAAGTGCTTTTAGGAATTCCATGAGTTCGGATAATAACTTTAGCATCTTTTTCTATATTATCTAAAGAATCTATGGCAAATACATTCTTGCTCTCCAAATCCTTTATAACCTGTTGATTATGAATAATTGGACCAAGGGTATAAATTTTTGTTTTATTTTGCGCTATATTTATATTATCATATACGGTATCCACGGCCCTCTTAACCCCAAAACAAAATCCCGCTGTTTGAGCTACAATGATTTCCAAGTCAATTAACCTCCGCCAATTCTCTAATATGGTTCATGATCTCATTGCTGATCTCACTCAACTTTTCCACCGGTAACTTTTGATTATAGTATTCCTCTAATACAATCGGTTTACCAACACGAATACTCAAACGATGGAAAAGCTTATATTGCCCACCAACTCCAACCGGTACAACAGGAGCCTGTGCTCTGATTGCAATAAGGGCAATTCCAGGCTTTGCCTGTCCAATCGTATTATCTTTATTCCTTGTCCCTTCAGGAAACATTGCTAATACCTTTCCTTGCTTCAGAACATCTAACGATGTCCTAATGGCCGCTATATCTCCTACACCCCGTTTGACAGGAAATGCTCCCAGTTTCCTGATAATAAAACCCAAGACTGGTATTTTAAAAAGCTCTTCTTTTGCCATAAAAATAAGCTGTCTTGGTATAAATACTCCTATAACCGGAGGATCAAGAAGGCTTTTATGATTAAAACAAAGAATACAGGGGCCGTCTTTAGGGATATTTGACAATCCTTCTATTTTGACTCTAAATATAATACATATAATTGCTCTTACTATTACTTTAGCAACATTATAAAACGTCATTTTAATCTTTCCTTAATTAATTTTTGTACAGTATTAATTGATTGTTCCAGGTCATTTCCCGTTGTATCAAGGATAATCGCATCATCAGCAACCCTTAACGGGGCAAAAGCCCTGTTGCTGTCGTTTTCATCCCTATATTTTATATCCTTTTTTATATCTTCAAAACTGCAAGTATATCCTTTTTCCTTCATTTCCTCGTATCTACGCCTTGCCCGTTCTTCAACCGAAGCTGTTAAAAATATTTTTATATCCGCATCGGGCAATACAAAGGTACCAATATCCCTGCCATCCATTATAATATTTCGATTGGATGCCAGTTTCCGCTGAAGCTCCACCAGTTTCATCCTGACCTGCGGTATTACCGCAACATCCGATGCACCTTTTGATACCTCTGGTGTGCGTATATCAAGGGTTACATCCCTGCCATTTAACAGGATAACTTGTCCGTTTGTATCGTGTTGTATATCAATATCTATATCATCAAGGATGTCACATACTCCTTTAACATCCTTTGTATCAATCCCACTTTCTATTGCTCTTAAAGCCACGGCCCTGTACATGGCTCCGGTATCGATATATGTAAAGCCCAGTTTTTTTGCTATCTCCTTTGCAATAGTGCTCTTCCCTGCACCGGCAGGCCCGTCAATTGCTATTTTTACTGTTGACATCTAAAACTGCACCTCGCCATATAATTATTAAATATTCTATATAAAAACCAAAAATCCTCTTTTTTTTGCAAAAAAACTTGTTAGTTGTCAACAACTAACAAGCATAAACCTTTATTTGTTATTTAACCAGATCCGGTCTTAACTTTTTTGCTTCACCCAGATAAACATGTTTGATCTCGTCTAAAGACTTATCCGTATTAAACGAAAGCAAAATACGTATACATTTCGGCAGGCTTCCTGGAACATCCATTTCATTGGCACACATTAAAGGTATGTTGGTCAGTCCCAACTCCCTTGCTGCCACTGCCGGAAATACTGCATCGAGATCCTTGGTACAGGTAAAAAAGATGCTTATAACGTTGCTAACATCCACTTCATTTAATTCAATCATATCTTTTAACAATTGTTTTGTTTTTGCAATTATTTCTTCCCTACTGTTTTGATCCGCGGTTATTGCACCACGTATTGCCCTTACAACCATTACAAACCCTCTCTTTTATACTACCCTATGCCCTAACCCAATGGCCACCTCATTCAAATGCAACAATCCTATTCCAAAAAAAATAGCTACGCTTATATGATCATTGTAACGGGCAATTCCTATCTTGCCACCAACATTCAGGCCCATTGCCTTGCTCATAATCTGCGACAAGGCTTCCCGGGTTGCACCTGCAATTGCCCCTTCTTCCACATGGGTATCTCCGATAACTCCTTCTCGTTTTGCAGAAACAACAGATCTTTCAACTATTTTCATCATTGAATTAATAAATTCGCCGCCGTAATCCACTGCAGCAGTACGAATGCCCATCTTTAAAAACTCTGCCTGCATCCTTTTTTCCTGCTGCCGGTCACTGGTTATGGCAAGCTGAATGGCCACCGAGGCAATCTCTTTACTCCCTAGGTTTTTCATTTGTAAATACTCCCGTAACATTATTTAATATTATTATATAGCAAACGGGTCATGCTAGTAAATATTATTTTAATAAAATTCTTGTTAAAACTGCAATATTTGAGTGAATTTCTACTTCCTTCCCCAGGCAATTGGTGGCAATATTATCACTGGCATTAGTTATTTTAACCCTAAAGGGTTCTTTTACTTTTGTACCGTCAATTTCAACCACACATTTATTTTTAACCTTTATAAACAGGGTATCCGTATCAAAACAATAGGAAGGGATACCGTTTAACAAAACGGTAATTTGATTATTGGGTTCTATTCCAATAAGCTGAAGTGACAGCTCCCCCTGTGTAAAAATATTGCTTAAATCATTGATGTTTACCCCTTCATATTCGCTTATATTTGTAAAAAAAGTCCTTGTTGTTTCATTCACCAACCCTATCTGCGCAATAATAAGCGAAAGAAAACATAATAGGGAAATAAACACCAGCAATATTTCTATCTTTCTGTCAAAAATATTTAGCGAACCTACGGCACGAAAAAAATTTTCTATTTTTTTTAATATCAATATAACCCCTCCAATGCCAAAATATCCTAAACTGCCCATAGTATTATTATGCACTGAAAGGGGAAAAAATACACCGCATTGTAGACAGCTTGTGTTTACAGCAACCGGAATCAGCAAAAACTTCCTGCCAAAAAGCCGGTTGAAAAAGCTATTTGCAGGTTAAACCCTCCCGTATATCCGTCCACATCAATAACCTCACCGGCAAAATATAACCCCTTTATTTTTTTTGATTCCATTGTGCCGGGGTTGATCTCGTCCACCTTAACACCTCCTGAGGTTACAATTGCTTCTTTCAAAGGTCTAACCCCCCGTATATTTAATTTGAGCCCCTTTAACAGGGCAGCCAGTATCCTTCTTTCTTCCCTGGTAATCTGATTTACAGGCTTGTCCCCCGGTATGCCTGAAAGCTTTACAATAACCGGTATCATCTTCCTGGGGAGTAAATCGTCCAAAGCATTTATAAAATGTTTGCGGGAATATTTTTCAAAATCCCTTTGTATCCTTTTATCCAGTTGTTCTTCACTTAGTGCCGGCTTCAAATCAATGACAATACGGTAAGAGGTATTTTTAATATCCCTCATATGGGAACTGGCACTGAGGATTATGGGCCCTGACACGCCATAATGGGTAAACAGCATCTCGCCAAAATCCTGGTACACTTTTTTATTTTTATCATCCATAACGGTAATGGATACATTTTTAAGGGATAGCCCCTGCAACTCTTTAACCCATTCTTCCTTTGTCTCAAGGGGAACCAGGGATGGTTTTAAGGGGGTTATGGTATGCCCAAGCCGCCTTGCAAATTCATAGCCGTCTCCCGTAGAACCTGTTGCAGGATAAGAAGCCCCTCCGGTAGCAATTATCACGCTATCACTATAAATCGTTCTTCCGTCCTTGAGCCTGACTCCGTTTACCCTTCCCTGCTCTGCAATCACTTCCACCGCTTCACCTTTTATCAGATTTACATTATTGCGCCTTAGATACTTTTCCAGGGTTTTAACCACATCTTCTGCCTTGTCAGACAGGGGAAATACCCTGCCACCCCGTTCCACCTTAAGCTCCAGCCCATATTCCCTGAAAAAATTCATTAAATCGGTGTTGGAAAAAGTATAAAACGCACTGTAAAGGAAGCTACCATTTACAGGAACATTTTCAATTAAGCCTTCCACATCCGTGTTGTTGGTAATATTGCATCTTCCCTTGCCGGTAATGAGAAGCTTTTTACCCAAGCGATTATTTTTTTCAACCAAAAAAACCTTAAGGCCGCGGCTTCCGGCTGTTCCTGCTGCCATCATTCCGGCAGCACCGCCGCCTATAACCACAACTCTTCTTTCACTTTCCAATCCATTCACTCCAATACCAGGTATTCATTCAAGATGACTCATATCATTTAGCAAACTTAAAACCTTCCTGTCCTCATGCACATCAATGATGCTTAATGAAGTATTCCCCAGCCAAAAATGCTTATAAAAAGATAAATCCAGTCCAAGCAGGGACATAATAATAATCTTTAAACATCCCCCATGGGATACCACAGCTATATTGCCCGTTTCATGCCTTTCAAGGATGCTTTTCATACCTGTCATAACACGCTGCCGTACCTTTTCAAGGTTTCCTTCTCCCGGAAATAATGCCTTATGAGGCATATCCCTCCATGCGTTATAGTCATATTTCTTGAGTTTAATTATTTCTTCCTTTGTCAAACCTTCCCATTCACCAAAGTTTATCTCCCGCAACTGGGGAACAATATTTACAGGCAAGTCATGGGGCTGTGCAATGATTTGTGCGGTTTGAAGTGCCCGATCCAAATCACTTGCATAAACAGCATCCAGCGGAAACTTGCTCATCCTTTTAGAAAGCCTCTTCGCCTGTTCTATGCCTTCTTCACAAAGGGATATATTGGACGCTCCCTGAAAACGGTTGCATCTGTTCCACTCGGTCAAGCCATGCCGTATTAAATATAATCTTTTCCTTATCATACCTTTAACTCATCTTCACTACCATGGGAATATTTTTCATACACCTGATATTCATCCCAGATATGCTCAAGCTTTTCAAAGGTACTATAAACCTCTTCCTTCTTTCTCATTGCCAATGTAACAATAAGGGCATTAATAACGCTTAAAGGTGCAACCAAAGAATCTACGAAAGAGGCCATATCACTTCGTGCAATTATGGTATGGTCCGCATATTCTGCCAGGGGAGAAATATATGTATCCGTAATGGCAATAACCTTGCTTCCTTGATCCTTTGCATACTGAAGGGCTTTTATTGTACGCCTTGAATAGCGGGGAAAACTTATACCTATTACCACATCTTCAGGGCTGACCCTAAGTATTTGTTCAAACATTTCACTTGCACTGGTGGTATGCACCAAACGAACATTATCAAAAATCAAGTTAAAATAAAAACCTAAAAAGCTTGCAAGGGCAGCAGAGCTCCTGAACCCCAGTATGTAAATTTTCCTGGCTTTTAAAATAATTTCTACGATTTGCTGAAAACTTTCCTTATCAATCTCTTCCAAGGTCTGGCGGATCTTATCCATATCCGACTGTAATACAGCAGTCAAAATATCCTGGTCTCCTATTCTATCGGAAGTTATCTCCATTCTTTGTACAGCCGTAAGCTTTGTTCTAATCAATTCCTGTAATGCTCTTTGTAATTTGGGATATCCATCATATCCCAACTCCATTGCAAACCGCACTACGGTGGACTCACTTACACCTACTACTGAACCTAACCGGGCAGCGGTCATAAAAGCTGCCTTATCATAATGATTTAAAATATAACGGGCAATTAATTTTTGTCCCTTGCTAAACTCCTTCATGGAAGAATATATCCTGGATATTAAATCTTGTTTTTTATCCACTGTACAAAATAACCTCCTTTTTGGCTCAAAAATTAATAATAATCAGGTTTCGTAAACTGTAATCACCATTTTATCGTCTTTTTGAGCCAGTCCAAAAATGACATTTTTTTGCTTTAGATTTTTATTTAAAAAATCAATGATTTTATACAGCTCATCATTCTGTGATACTTCCAAAGTTGCTTTTAATTCCAGTTTACTAACATCGCCCATGGTATACCTCCATTAACTTTATTATCCTATATTATTATTTAATATCACAAAAATCAAGTATTTTTACTTTTTTATAATATGACCCTTTTTATGAAATACTAATACATATTCTTTAAAATTCAAAATTAGATATAAGGAAGTGATTTCTTGGTCCAAATTGATGATTCGGGCAGCGGAAGCCTGATTGGGGGTACATGTATAGGAATCATGAATACGGATACAATGGAATACTATTACGAAATCATACCAATTAAGTATTATTCAAAGGAATATTTCCAGGAAAAGAAATATCTTGATTATGTAATTGAAATCGTTAAACGAGGCTTTAAAGCACTGTCAATAAATCAGGAAGACCCAATTGAAATATGCCAGGGGTATATGTTTGATAAATTAAGAAGCTGGTTAAGCGAAAATAAATATTCATGGAAGAGCACACACATTACAGGTTTTTTACAGGATAAGGTGGAAAAGACTTTTGAGGAATATGCTATTTCTCTGGGATTTCCTAAACAATACATTACATACACCAAATACCCCTTTCACTTTCACAGAATACTGCGTTGGGTGTATGCGGATTATGATAACCGGCGCAAATTATGCAAGACCGGCTGGAAGAGTTGGGAAAAATACGGGAAATTACCCGTACAAACAAGCGTGGAAATAATGCCTGGTAAGCATTATAGCTGCTTGAAATGTGGAAAAACCTTAGAGCCCTTTACCAAAGTAAAAGCTCTAAGGTATACCAGCAACAAACCAAATCTTATTTATTTACATATGGACTGCTAGCTTATATTTAAACCGGATGTACCTTGTTCTCCATGTCCACCATATCCCCGTCAATCTTATACTTTTGTGCCCGGCGGAATTCAAAAAACTTTTTTGCCACCTGCGGGAACAGGGCGTAGGTCAATACGTCTTCATCCTGCTCCAAAAATTCTCTTATTTCTTCCCTATACTTATCGAGCTCCGGCTTAATCAGGTCGGCAGGACGGCACGTAATTGGCTTTTCATCACCAATAATCTTCTTTCTAATTTTTTCACTTATTGGCACAGGAGTTTTACCGTATTCTCCCTTTACAAGTGCCTTGGATTCTTTTGAAACCATCTTATACCTTTCACCGGCTATAACATTTAATACGGCTTGTGTTCCTACAATCTGGCTTGTAGGGGTAACAAGTGGAGGATATCCGAAATCTTCACGCACTCTCGGGATTTCCTTCAGCACTTCTTCAAACTTATCTTCCTTGTTCTGCTGTTTCAATTGGGACACAAGGTTTGAAAGCATTCCTCCGGGAACCTGGTACAACAAGGTATTTATATCCACTCCCATTACCTTTGGATCCAACAGTTCGCTTGCAATATACTTTTCCCTCAATGGCCTGAAATACTCTGCAATTTTATTTAATGCCGCAAGGTCCAATCCCGTATCATACTTTGTGCCTTTAAGGGTTGCAACCAATGGCTCTGTCGGAGGCTGGGATGTACCCAAAGCCATGGGTGAAATGGCCGTATCCACAATGTCCACTCCTGCCTCAATAGCCTTTAAATAGGTCATGGATGCAACTCCACTGGTATAATGGGTATGCAGCTGGATCGGAACCTTAACGGCAGCCTTCATTGCCTTCACAAGGTCATATGCCACATAGGGTGTAAGCAATCCGGCCATGTCCTTAATGCATATGGAATCGGCACCCATATCCTGCAACTGTTTTGCCAGCTTAACAAAAGAGTCAATACTATGAACAGGGCTTATCGTATAGCATACGGTTGCCTGTACATGTCCTTTTTCTTTTTTACATGCCCTGATTGCGGTTTGCAGGTTTCTGACATCATTTAATGCATCAAAAATCCTGATAATATCAATACCGTTTGCAATGGATTTTTGAACAAAATACTCAACTACGTCATCGGCATAATGCTTATAACCCAGAATATTCTGACCCCTGAACAGCATTTGAAGCTTTGTTTTCTTTGCTGCATTCCTAATCTTTCTTAGCCGTTCCCATGGATCCTCATTTAAGAATCTCAAGCAAGAGTCAAAAGTTGCACCGCCCCAGGCTTCAAGGGAATGATACCCTATTTTATCCATTTCACTGATAATTGGCAGCATCTCGTCGGTGGTCATCCTGGTCGCAATCAACGACTGATGGGCATCTCTTAAAACGGTTTCTGTAATCTTTACTTTAGCCATACTATTCCTCCTTCTTAACAAGAGCAGCCAATTAGCTGCTCCTGTTACATATATCCCACACATTTATGCCTATCTAAACATATTTCATTCCGATATATTTCCGATTGCTTATTTTGCATACATGGCAAGAAAAACGCCCGCTGCTACAGCCGATCCTATAACACCTGCAACATTAGGTCCCATAGCATGCATCAACAGGAAATTTGACGGATTTTCCTTTTGGCCTACAACCTGAGAAACTCTGGCTGCCATTGGAACAGCCGATACTCCAGCGGATCCAATTAAAGGGTTGATTTTTCCACCGGAAAGCTTATACATTATCTTTCCAAACAACACTCCACCGGCAGTACTCATGGAAAAAGCAATCAACCCAAGCAGTACAATGAATAATGTCTGAGGCTTCAAAAAGGTATCTGCACTGGCTGTAGCACCTACTGTTACCCCAAGGAATATGGTTATAATATTTATCAATTCATTTTGTGCCGTTTTACTCAAACGGTCAACCACACCACTTTCCTTAAACAGATTTCCCAACATCAGCATACCAACAAGTGTAGCTGCATCCGGTAAGATTATTGATACAATTACGGTTACAACAATGGGAAACACCATCTTTTCAATTTTGCTGACGGGACGCAATTGCTCCATTACAACCATACGCTCTTTTTTAGTGGTAAGCGCTCTCATGATAGGAGGTTGAATGATAGGAACAAGTGCCATGTATGAATAAGCTGCAATGGCAATTGCACCTAACAGGTGTGGAGCCAGTGTTTTAGTAACATAAATTGCTGTCGGCCCGTCTGCGCCTCCAATAATACCTATGGAAGATGCCTCCATCACATCAAAGCCCAATAAAATAGCACCGATAAATGTAACAAAAATTCCAATTTGCGCTGCCGCACCAAGGAAAATGCTTTTGGGATTTGCAATTAAGGGGGCAAAGTCAGTCATTGCTCCTATACCTAAGAAGATCAACGGCGGATATATGCCTAATTTTACTCCCAGATATAGTAAGTCCAACAGTCCTCCTTTTTTAATTATCTCCTGTATATCAATATGCTCTCCTGAAAAAAGCTCCGGATGCATAAGACCTGCATTTGGCAAATTAGCAAGGAGCATACCAAAAGCAATTGGAAGCAAGAGCAACGGCTCAAACTTTTTACCTATAGCAAGGTAAATCAGTACGCCGGCTATGCAGAGCATGATTATTGTATAAATATCTAATTGGTTTAATGCACTTTTATCTAAAAATTTTACTATTGAACCTGATAGTATTTCAAACAATTAAACCCCTCCATTCAGGCAGAGAATATTCCTGCCATTATTCAATAGCAACAAGAACATCCCCGCTATTTACTGATGTTCCGTTTGAAACATTTACCGCAACAACTTTTCCGCCCTTTGGTGCCATTATTTCATTTTCCATTTTCATAGCTTCAAGAATACATACTACATCTCCTTCTTTTACCGTATCCCCTACTTTTACATTAACCGAGAGAATAGTACCGGGCATTGGAGCAGAAACAGGAGTAGCCGATGCCGGTACTGCTGCAGGGGCTGCCTTTGGTGCAGGGGCTGTTTTTGGTGCAGAGGCTGGCTTTGGTGCAGAATCATAAACTTTAGGTCTGCTTACCGGTGCTGCAACAGGAGCACCATCGCTTATCTCTTCAACTTCTACTTCATAGGATTTCCCATTTACATTTATCACAAATTTTCTCATAATCAATATCCTCCTGACTTTATAATTTTATATTATTCTGCTTTCCAATTGTTCTTTTCTTCCTACCCTATTCCAAATAGGCGAATCCTCTCCTATTCTTCTATAGGATTTAATACGCAAATTATATGTCGACTTGTTCAGACAAGCAGCCACTGCGGCTGTGAGTACTGCAATAAGTTCTTTTTCATCAATCTCATCATTTGATTGATCATTTGATTGTACGGATGCTGTATCTTGTTTCAATTCAACCGGACGGGTGTCCAAAGCTTTATTTGCTTCACCTTTATAAAAAATACGTCCCATAATAACCATTACCAGATATAGCAGAAATAGTATGGCAAAAACCGTCCCCATTCCCATAACGGTTACTGCCAATCCTTCCATTAAAATACTCATCTATTCCTCACCACCTTTGTTTTACATCACACAGGAATATTACCATGTTTTTTGGCCGGTCTGTTTTCCCTTTTACCTGCAAGCATTTCCAATGCAGCTATAATCCTGGGCCTGGTTGAATCGGGCTCTATTACATCATCCACATAACCCCTTGCTGCTGCAATATATGGATTGGAAAACTTGTCCCTGTACTCTTGTATCTTTTCGGTTCTTGTTTTAATAGGATCTGCACTGTTGGCAATTTCTTTGCGGAATATTATATTGGCTGCCCCTTCGGGCCCCATAACCGCAATTTCTGCCGTTGGCCATGCAAAAACAGCATCTGCACCCAAATGCTTGCTGCTCATTGCAATATATGCTCCACCGTAAGCTTTACGGATAATTACGTTTACCTTGGGCACGGTGGCTTCCGAATAGGCATATAACAGTTTTGCACCATGGCGAATAATCCCTGCATGCTCCTGGGAAACTCCTGGCAGATATCCGGGAACATCGGTGAAGGTTATAAGGGGTATGTTGAAACAATCACAAAATCTTATAAATCTTGCCGCTTTATCCGACGAATCAACATCCAATGCGCCTGCCAAATACTTTGGCTGATTTGCAATTATACCCACTGTCCTTCCATTCATTCTTGCAAAACCTACTATAATATTCATTGCAAAATGAGGCTGCACTTCAAAAAACTCGCCATTGTCCACGACCTCAGCAATTACTTCTTTCATGTCGTAAGCCTTGTTTGAATCATCGGGAACTATGGAAGAAAGCTTTTCTGAAAGACGGTTCAAATCGTCATTAGTATCATATGCCGGTGCGTCTTCTAAATTATTTGACGGAAGGTAAGATAAAAGCTCTTTTACTTTCTGGATGCATTCCTGGTCGTTCGCGCTTATAAAATGCGCAACCCCGCTTTTTGAGTTGTGGGTCATTGCTCCACCCAGCTCTTCAAAAGTTACATCTTCCCCGGTCACTGCTTTAATAACCTGAGGCCCCGTTATAAACATCTGGCTGGTCTTGTCAACCATGAATATAAAGTCGGTAATAGCAGGGGAATAAACCGCACCACCGGCGCAGGGACCCATGATAATTGAAATTTGAGGAATCACACCGGATGCAAGGGTGTTCCGGTAAAATATTTCTCCAAAACCGCTGAGCGCATCTATCCCTTCCTGGATTCTTGCACCGCCCGAATCATTAATACCAATAATTGGAGCACCCATTTTCATTGCCATATCCATAACCTTGCATATCTTTTTTGCATGCATTTCTCCCAGCGACCCACCAAGTACGGTAAAATCCTGGGCATATACAAATACCAGACGCCCATCCACTGTACCGTAACCCGTTACCACACCTTCTCCGGGTGCTTCCGTATTTGGCATATCAAATTCTGTGGCCCTATGCTTTACGAAAGCATCCACTTCAATAAAACTTCCCTCATCCATCAACAGATGTATTCGTTCCCTTGCTGTCAGCTTCCCTGAATCATGTTGTTTCTTGATTCTTTCACTACCGCCGCCTTGCTCAATTATACTTCTACGGTGCTGTAGATCATATAGCTTATCCATCGTACTCATTACTATCCCTCCAAACTAAAATTTATTGCTACATGGGCACACCAAAATTTATGTAAACAAGCAAAATAAATTTGTATTTTTACTTGTCGCCTGCTGTATCCATCTATAGGTGTAAACACCTTTAACGCTCATTGAAACTTGTCGAAAATGATGTTTGATTATATTATACCACCACTTTGTTATAAAATAAACAATTTCTAAACTTAACAAATCTCCCCCATTTTCTATTATTCTATATATAATTCTTTTTTTCCTGCAAAAAAAATGAATAAAATTTTTTGAAATTTTTATTGTATATTTGTATAAAAATAACCCAGGATAATACCTGGGTTATTCCCTTCTTAACTCTAATTTTACACAAATATAATGTTACTTAATAATATCTTCTACAAATTTAGGAAGCGCAAAAGCGGCTTTATGTATTCGACCCGAATAATACTTGGTATCTAACTCAGGTATTTTTTCCACATCCACTTCAACCGGGTCATATTTTTTCGAGCCCAAAGTAAAAGTCCATAATCCGCTTGGGTAAGTCGGGATTGAGCATAAGTACAAGCGGGTAATGGGGAAAATAGATTTAACATCATTATATACTTTTTTGATCAATTCTTTTTCATAAAAAGGCGATTCGGTTTGGGCAACAAATATTCCATCTTCTTTTAATGCCTCAAAGATACTTTTATAAAAGTCCAATGAAAACAGGCCTACGGCCGGTCCTACCGGGTCAGTAGAATCAACCACGATAAGATCAAATTCATTTTTATGCTGTTTAACGTATTCAATTCCATCGGCTATATTAACTTCAACCTTGCTGTCACTTAATCCAACGCTGATTTCTGGAAGATATTTTTTGCTGGCTTCAACCACTGCCTGGTCAATTTCTACAAGCACTGCTTTTTCAATGGTAGGATGCTTTAATATTTCCCTTATAGAACCCCCGTCACCGCCACCTACTACCAAAGCCTTCTTTGGATTAGGATGAGTGAAAAGAGGTACATGGGTTATCATTTCATGATATACGAACTCATCTGCTACGCTTGTTTGAACCACCCCGTCCAATACCAGCATTCGACCAAACTGCTCTGTATCAATCACCGCCAAGTCTTGATACGGTGTTTTCTCCCTATGGCAGGTCTTATTAACCTTGCATGTAATTCCAACATTTGGCGTCTGCTTTTCTGTATACCATAATTCCATTATTCATACACTCTCCTTTGTACCAATTAAATTGTAAACTAAATCTTTTAGAGATTATATCAAATATATTTATAAAATGGAATATTAATAATAATTAGCATTATAAATTTTTCAAATAATTTACCTCATGCTTTTTAAGATATCTCCACTTTCCACTGGGAAGGTCTCCCAAGCTTATATTCCCTATGGCAATTCTTTTAAGCCGGATTACAGGGCAGCCTATGCTTTCGCACATTTTTCTAACCTGCCGGTTTTTACCTTCATGAATGGTTATTCTTAACTTGCTCTTACCTCCCATTGTTTGAAGTATTTTTATTTGTGCGGGGGATGTAAAATAATTATCAATTTTCATACCCTTTCGGAACTTATCAAGATCCTTTTGCGTTGGTATTCCTTCTACAACGGCAATGTACACTTTTTGTATGTTATGCCGCGGGTGGGTAATCTTATAGGTTAAATCCCCATCATTGGTTAATATGAGCAAACCTTCCGTATCATAATCCAGCCTTCCCACAGGATATACCCTCTCTTTAACACCATCCTTAATCAAATCCAGTACCGTCGGCCTGTTAAACTGATCCGATACCGTAGTAACATATCCCACAGGCTTATTAAGTATTATATACACATTATGCTTAACTATACTGATATGTTTTCCATCAACCTCAACCCTGTCCCTATTTATATCTACTTTTTCCCCCAGTGTCTGAACTATCTTATTATTTACCTTAACTCTTCCGCTCAGAATCAACTCTTCAGCTTTTCTTCTTGAGGTGATACCGGAAAGAGCAATATATTTTTGAAGCCTAATCCTGCCTTCCTCTTCCATATCATTCCTTCCTTTCCTCAGCTATTATAAATCTCCAAAAACAAAAAAAGCAACCGGGTACCCTGCTGCCTTTATTTTATACTTATTAAAATGCATATTTGCTAATAAACATTATCAACCAGTTTCGAACAATTTTCATATAAGATAATCGTATATCCTTTTTATCCACGCTGTTAACAGATACTAAAGGTACTTCTCCAATTTCATTGCCTTCAAGCAAAACACTTATTTTGCCTATCTTTTGTCCGTAACTAACCGGGGCGGTAATAAAATCAGGTACATCATACTGTATTTCCACTTTTCCCAGCTCATCTTCTTTAAGGGGAATTTTAAAATCGGAATAGGCAGCAAGAGAAATAACATCTTGTTTGCCGTCTTTTACAGGAAGCGTCTTCATATAATCTCCTTCACTGCAAAGGGTTGTTAATGCATAATTATTAAAAGCATAATCAAGCATTTTCTTATGATCTTCCCAATCATTGGGCGCATTTAATGTTACCGCAATAACCTGCCATCCATTGCGTGTGGCTGAGGATACAAGACATCTTCCGCTTTTTTTCGTATAACCGGTTTTTACACCATCACATCCCTCATACATTTTTAAAAGCTTATTGTGATTTTGAAGTACTCTATCCCATTTATGTCCCTGCCATGGTATTTTCTTTTCCCAAGTTTTTACAATCTCCGCAAAGGTATTGTTTTTCAAAGCATAACGGGTTATCAAGGCCAGATCATAGGCTGTTGTATAATGCCCCTCTTCATCCAAACCGCTGGGATTTTTAAAGCTGGTATTTACCGCGCCAATCTCCTGGGCTTTTTTATTCATCATATGAGCAAATCCTTCTACCGAGCCGCCCACATGTTCTGCAACGGCAACTGCCGCATCATTTCCCGAACTAAGCATTATACCGTAAATAAGGTCTATTAACTTTTGTTTTTCCCCTTCCTCCAGCCATATGGAAGAACCTTCAATATGGGCTGCCTTGGCACTGGTTGTTACAATATCATCAGGATTTCCGCTTTCTATGGCAATAATTGCGGTCATTATCTTCGTGGTGCTTGCCATAGGCCGCTTTTGATATGCATTTTTTTCAAACAATATTCTTCCTGTTACCGTGTCCATAACAATAGCCGAAGAAGCGGATATGTCCATTGAACTTGCACTATCACAATAAAAAGAAGCAAAACATGCCATCACCCACAGGAGCACAATACCTTTCCGAATCAAATAAAATCACCTGCCCATCTGTAAAAAATATCTATTTACATGTATATGAGCAGGTGCTCATTTTATTCGCCTATTTAATATCCTTTATTACTCGTTTTCCACCTCTGTAGTGGTAGTCTTTCCTTCATCGTTCTTTTCAATCTTTTTCTTAATATTTACCTTTTTCCTTACTGCTTCATTAAGCTTACTGATCAAATCGGGAACAAGGTCCAGTATTTTATCCACTGAAGAATTGATGTTTACAGGCAACAGCTTAATTTGGCCTTGTCCTACAACCATAAAAGCAACAGGCTGTATTGTCACACCTGCACCGCTTCCGCCTCCGAAGGGAAGCTTGGAAGAGGCTTCTCTATTTTCTTCCTGGACTTCCATGACTCTTCCAAACTCAGAACCACCTGCAGCAAAACCAAAGGTTACCCTGGATATAGGTATGATTACCGTTCCATCGGGCGCTTCCACCGCATCGCCCACAATGGTATTTACATCTACCATCTCTTTTATGCTTTTCATGGCTGTTTCCATTAAACCTTGAATTGGATGCTCAGACATTTTAACACCACCTTATTATATTATATTTAAACAAAAAATTCCATCGTTTTGGCATCATGGCAAACACATACCTAAGCCCTTACATTATTCTTTCCCATATGAAATGTTCCGGAGAATACTTTTTCTTTTAGCACAGCTTTAATAAGGGAAAAGACTAATATCAGGAATCCAATAATAATATGTACCACTCTAAATGTAAATATGCAGTAGAATTTCACATTGAATACAGCATCATTAAAAAAAGGCAGTATTTTTATATCCGTCTTTTTTATTATAAAAAAGCGATCAAAAAAAGCTAATACATTGTAAACAGTTCCCCAAAGCATGCCACTTATTATACCTGTAAGGGCCGCATCATCCATACCTATGTCCAGTTGGAATATAAGCTCATTGCAAATAACCTTTTTACGTAAATAACCCATTGTGGAATTAAATACCTTACGGTAAATTGGATAATTTGAAAAAAACCGGATAATATCTTCTTTGAATTGTGAAAAACTATTAGGTAACTGTTGTTCTTTTATATTCTTTTTATTTTTAAAAAGTTTTGATCCCTTTTTATTATGGAAATCAAATAAAGGAATTTTTATCTTCAACCTTTTTCCCAACGGTAAAAGGGTTAATCGGGCTTCCTTCTTTCCTTCCTTTCTGACATATTCCAAGCTAATATTGATAGGGATCAGTAAAATAATCAACAGAATACTTAGAACTATTAAAATTCCTAAAAGCATAAATAACACCTCGTTTAGGTATTATTTCCATCTCCAAGCACATAATACCACCAGATAAATCTTTACTCCTCCCTATCAATAAAGGATGTATCCAAAGGATAAATCTGAGGCAAATCCTTCAACGATTTAAGCCCAAAACACCTGAGAAATTCCTGGGTTGTTTTGTATAAAATAGGTTTCCCTGGTGCATCCAATCGTCCGCTTTCTTCAATCAAACCCCGTTCAAGCAAACTCCGTATTGCACTGTCGCAATTAACACCGCGTATTTCCTCTATACCGCTACGCGTAATTGGCTGATTATATGCAATAATTGCCACCGTTTCCAGTGCTGCCTTGGATAGTCCCTGCTTTTGCCTGGGCTCAACAATCTTTTGTATATATTCATAATGCTCAGGCCTGGTACAAAACTGGTAGCAGTCATCTATTTCAATGATTTGTATTCCCCTTCGCTCATAATTATAATAATCCATCATGCGAGCAAGAATAGAACGCAAGGTATCCTTATCAATCTGTAATATTTCCGCAAGCTTATTAATATGCAGAGCATAACCACTGGCAAAAAGAACTCCCTCGATGATGGATTCTACCTCTTTTATATCCAATTTAAATCACCATTCTTTCATTATACCTCAAATATATGTGATCCGGTCGCTTCTGCTCTGCTATTATCTTATTCAGCTTTATCAGCTCAAGCACTGCAAGAAAACTTGCTATAATTTCCGATTTCGAAGTCATTTTCTTAAAAATATCTATGAACCGTATCTCCTTCTTTGTAATTACAATTTGCAATATATCCTTCATCTTATCATTTACCGATACTTCTTCCTTATTTAAAACATTATTAAAGTACGGCCTTTGAACAGGGTTCTCCCTCTGTTTTCGCAAAACGGCACTGTAAAAAGCATCTACCAAATCATTTATTGATAAAAAAAGGGATTGTTCGGAAACTTCAATTACATCGGGATTTTTATAAAATATTTTTTTATATTTCTTTTCCCGTTCTTCCAGGAATGCAGTAGCATTTTTATATTTCTTATATTCCAATAACCTTTCCACCAGCTCCTGTCTAGGGTCTTCTTCATTTTCCTCAGCCTCTTGATCACAATGGCGGGGCAATAACATCTTTGATTTTATATATAGCAGTTGCGCAGCCAATACTATAAATTCGCTGGAAAGCTCAAGATCCATTTGGGATGCGCATTCTAAGTACTCAAAGTATTGGCTGGTTATTTCTGCAATGGGTATATCATATATATTTACCTTGTTTTTTTCAATCAAATGCAATAATAAATCTAAAGGCCCTTCAAAAACTTCAAGCTTAAATGATATTTTTTCCATCATACTACCCTTTTAGCTAACAATAAATTTAAATATAAACGATACTGCCATGCTTAGCGCAATGTAAACAACCGCCCATAATACATTTAATACAGGTCTTAATGCACCGGTAAACAGCAAAATCAATAGAATAACTTGTCCATAACTTTCATATCTCATCAGATTATAATACCACTTAGAAGGCAGAACCGATGCAAAAATCTTGGACCCATCTAAAGGAGGGACCGGTATGATATTAAAAACAGCCAGACCGATATTAAACACCAGCATATACTCTAAAAAATTGGATAAATACCTAATTACACCAATAAAAGGATAATGGGTCGGCTGTACAATTATTTCCAGCACTTGACCAACCATCAACGAACAAAAAGCAAGAAAAATATTTGACAGGGGACCTGCCAATCCAACCAATGCAGTTCCCTTTTTCACATCACGGAAATTCATAGGATTAATAGGTACAGGCTTTGCCCATCCAAAACGTAAAAACAAAAGCGCAATGGTTCCCAGGGGATCCAGGTGCTTAAGCGGATTTAGCGTTAACCTCCCGTAATTACGGGGAGTAGGATCTCCCAAGCGATCCGCTACATATCCATGGGAAAACTCATGAAATGTAATGGCAAACAATAAAGCCGGTATCATTGCAAGTAATTCTACAGGGTTTGTTAATCTAAACAAGAAAACACTTCCTATTCTCAATTCATAATTTTTCGGGACGCTGCAAACAGCGTCCCCTACATATTATTATAATATTTATATCCATTCGTGTCCATACTTTAATTATTATTCCTGTACATCGTTTTTAATCAAATCTTCATAGGTTTCCCTTTTTACAATTAGTCTTGCTTTTCCTTCATTAACCATGACCACGGCCGGCCGTGGGATACGATTATAGTTGCTTGCCATGGAATAGTTATAAGCACCGGTGGCCAATACTGCAATATAATCACCCGGTTTCATAACCGGCATTTTAATATCTTTTATCAATATGTCACCGGACTCGCAGCATTTCCCCGCTATAGTGACAACTTCTTTTCTTTCCGCAGTTGCATTATTTGCAAGCACCGCATCATAGCGGGCCTGGTACAGGATATACCTTGGATTATCTCCCATACCCCCGTCCACTGAAACGTATTTTCTCACATTGGGAATGTTTTTTATTGCACCTACCGTATACAAAGTTATACCGGCAGGACCCACAATAGACCTACCCGGTTCCATCAGTATAAAGGGTAAAGCCACACCCCGTTCCTGAGCCACCTGCTTCACAACCTTAGAAACCGATTCAATGAAGCTGCCATACTCAATGGGATCATGTTCCGGAACATATTTAATTCCATAGCCACCACCTAAATTTAACTCCTGAATTTCTATTCCCAGTTTATCTTTCAAATCGCCAATAAAATTCATCATCACTTTTGCTGCCAGTTCAAAAGGTTCCAAATCGAAAATTTGTGAACCAATATGGCAGTGCAGTCCTACCAGTTCAATATTCGTGTATTCCAAGGACTTTTTAATTATATCAAGCGCTTCCCCATTTTCCAGTGCAACACCGAACTTGGAGTCAATCTGCCCTGTTCGGATGAAATCATGGGTATGAGCGTCAATTCCCGGTTTAATCCTAAAGAGAATTTTTACCTTTTTCCCTAGCTTTTCGGCTATACCGCTGAGCATTTCCAATTCATATTCATTGTCCACTACAATTCTTCCTACTCCGTTTTCAACGGCCATGTAAAGCTCATCATAGGTTTTGTTATTACCATGGAAATAAATTTTTTCGACAGGAAATTTCGCTTTTAAAGCAGTATACAGTTCTCCCCCGGATACGACATCCAGTCCCAGGCCCTCCTGCTCTATCAGTTTACACATATAATAAGTGCAAAAGGCCTTGCTTGCATAGAGAACCAATCCATTGCCCCCATAATACTTATCCATCGAATTTTTATATATTTTGCAATATTTCCTGATTAAACCCTCATCCATCACATAGAGAGGGGTGCCATATTCCTTTGCAAGTTCGACTGTATCACAGCCACCAATTTCAAGATGATTAAGTTTATTTACGCTTAAACATTCGGAGATGAACATTCTTACACCACCTTTTAGGTATATTTATGAAATTTTAACACAGTTTTTTGCAAGTGTCAAGCTGCGGGATTGCAAAGGCAGGGACAGTTACCAAAATTTTCATTTGGCAACTGTCCCTAATAATCATTGTATGCTGTTTAATACTATTTCATTTGTTTCAACTACGGCTTCCTGCCTCCACATATTATATTGGTCTACATATTTTTGATAGTTCTTTTGGGATAATTCCGCAATAAGGATATTCTTAATTTGTGCCTTTGCTTCTTCAAAAGGCATATAGTGGGGGGCTTTAACCGATTTTATAATATGGTAACCATAACTGGTTTTTATCGGTTTGCTCACTTCTCCCTGTTTTAGCGAAAATGCAGTGTCTTCAAATTCTTTAACCATTTGACCCCTGGTAAAGGTATATCCTTCAGGATTGCTTTTAACTCCCGGGTCTTGTCCAAATTCATTCATCAGCTTGTCAAAGCTTTCACCCTTTTTAATCCTTGAATACAACTCTTCAGCTTTCTTCTTTACTTCCTTTTCATCTTCCTCAGACATAGGACTGCCTAAATCATTCACGGTGGAAAGCAATATATGTTTAACCTGAACCTGAAGGAAGTTCTCTTTATTTTTTTCATAATAATCCCGTAGCTCTTTTTCAGGTATGCTATCTTCGGTAACTTGTCCTGCAATCTTATAATACAACTTCTCCAGAATAATACTATCACTTAACATTTTAGTGTATGTACTGTCATCAATTTTATAACTTGCCAGGACTTGTTTATAAGCTTCTTCTCCTCCATAATTATCCATGGTTAGTTTCCTTTGCTCTTCTACCTTCTTTTTATCCTCCTCAGTTAAGGAGATATTCATTTCTTTAGCCTTTTGCAATAATATTCTGTCGGTTATTGCATCCTGCAATGCCTGTTCATTGATTTGTCTTTGTTCAGCATAAATACCAAAGTTTTGATACTGGGCTTGTACATTACTGATATAATACCTTAAATCTTTTACCTTTATTTCTTCACCATTAACCCTGGCAACAACCGCATCTTCCCCCTGGGCCGTGCTTCCGGTATCATTGATATATGCCGTACTGGTATTTCCGTCCCACTGGACGTCCTTGCCCAGCATTTCGGAAATGGCCCTCAACGGCACGTATGTTCTGCCGTTATAAAGAATATTGTCCGCATCAACAGGTTTACCATTTACAACAATCTTGATGGAATTCATAACCACTTCTATGGTTTTGGAAATATTGCCTGCAACAGCCGTATTACCCACCAGAATACCTGCAGTTATAAATCCGCATATGAAAGGTACCAATTTTTTCCTCATAAAGATTCCCCCTCTTTTGTATATTAAGTTTATTATAACAAATTGAAATAAAAAAACAAATATGGGGATGGTTTATATCTATAAAATCTATCAACCATCCCCATTAATATATTAACTTTATCAGGTACTATCTTTTGCATTTAACCACTGCCTTAAAAGCTTTATAAAAACCCTGCCAACGGATACCTTTTCCACAGCTTCTGCCGTAACAATATCCACCTTCCCCAGCTCTTCACCGTCTACAAAAAAGGTAATTTCACCAACCTTTTGGCCTTTTTCCACAGGTGCTATTACATCTTCTGAAACATCCACCTTTCTTTCAATATTGCCTTTTTGTCCTTTTTTAACCAAAAGATTATAATCCTTTGAAGCAACCAGGTTCACCTTGTTTTTCATTCCCTTCAATACTTCCAATTCTCCAATGGCTTCCCCTTCTTTTGTACCATTTACTATAGCATAATTGGCAAAACCATAATTAAGAAGCTTCGTTGCCCCGTCAAACCTATCTTTTGTTGTAGGTGAAGCCATAATCACTGCAATCAGTTGCATCCCATCCCTCTTGGCAGAAGCAGCCAGGCAATACAGGGCCTTACTTGTAGAGCCCGTCTTTATTCCATTTGCTCCTTCATAAAAACGAATCAATTTATTCGTGTTTGCCAATCCAAATTGCCCGTTCCTCAAAGAATCAATCCAAATAGTAAGGTAATCATGTACCTTTGGATGTTTTAAAAGTTCCCTTGACATAAGCGCAATATCATAAGCACTGGAATAATGCCCTTCCGCATCAAGGCCGGTGCAATTCATAAACTGGGTATCCTTCATCCCTAGTTCGGCAGCTTTATCGTTCATTGCCTTTACAAAGGCCTCTTCACTGCCATAGATATGCTCCGCCATGGCCACCGATGCATCATTTGCCGATGCAACGGCTATTGCCTTAAGCATGTCATGCACCGACATTTGCTCACCCGGTGCAAGATATACCTGGGAACCACCCATGCTTGCTGCATATTCACTGCATGTCACCGTATCGTTAAGAGAGATCCTGCCTGAATCAAGGGCTTCCATAATTAAAAGCAAAGTCATGGTTTTTGTTACACTGGCCGGGGGCAGTCTTTCATGACTGTTTAATTCAAACAGTATTTTGCCCGTGGATGCTTCCACCAAAATAGCTGATTTGGCCTTTATATCAAGACTGGCTGTCGGATTGGTTTGTGCGGCCACCGAGCAGTTTAAGAGAATAAGCATAACACTAATCAAAGAAAAAAATCTCATTATTTTTTTCATATTAAAACCTCCTGGTTTTTTTCCTTAATTAATGTTATGCATTATATTTACATATTATTCAAAATCTTTGTGTATACCTTGTGAATCCACAACTCCGTATATCAAACGGGTCATGGGCACACTTTCATCTGCAATATGGTATGAAGACTTTACCCGCCGGCAGATATCCCTAAGCTTTTCTTCATCATTGGTATAAACAGTTGCAATTATATCCCCTTTGCTTACCCTTTCTCCAACCTTTTTATGAAGCATAATACCTGATCCCAGGTCAATTATACTGTCCTTTGTAATTCTTCCTGCCCCGCTTTCCAATGCGGCAATACCTATTTGTTCACAGTTCATATGCTGCACATATCCATCTGCTTCTGCAATCACATCCAAGCTATAATTGGCATGGGGCAGCAAACCATAATTCCAAATAACTTTTGTATCCCCGCCCTGGTTCTCAACCATCTCACAAAACTTTTCAAGGGCTTTTCCCGTGTGCAGTTTTTCAATAAGTATTTGTCTTCCTTCTTCCAATGTTTTGGTTTTATTAACCGTCTTTAACAGATGGGAGCCAAGAGTAAGGCACAGTTCCGTAAGGTCCTCAGGCCCCTTACCTTTTAATGTTTCAATAGCCTCTATCACTTCAAGGGAATTACCAACCGCATTTCCCAACGGCTGGTTCATGTTGCTGATTACAGCCGTTACACTCTTGCCCAATCCAACTCCAATTTCAACCATCTCCCTTGCAAGCTCACAGGCCTTGTCCAATTCCTTCATGAATGCACCGCTTCCTACTTTTACATCCAGTAGTATTCCATCACAGCCAGCTGCAATTTTTTTGCTCATAATACTGCTGGCAATAAGGGGTATGCTGTTAACCGTAGCTGTAACATCCCTCAGGCTGTATATCTTTTTGTCCGCAGGTACAAGGTTTTCCGTCTGCCCTACAATCGCAATACCGGCCCTTTTAACGCACTCCAAAAACTGTTTTACATTCATTTGTGTATTAAAACCCGGTATGGATTCAAGTTTATCAACGGTTCCTCCCGTATGCCCCAACCCTCTTCCGGACATCTTAGCAATTATTATACCGGCAGAAGCAACCAGGGGACATAGAACCAGGGTGGTTTTATCCCCCACTCCGCCTGTACTGTGCTTGTCCGCCTTTATGCCGTCTATTTCTGATAAATCCAGGGTATTCCCCGACTCAACCATTGCCATGGTCAAATCAATGGTTTCCCTTTTACTCATCCCGTTCAAAAAAATAGCCATAAGCAATGCAGAAATCTGGTAATCGGGAATTTCACCGGATGTATAGCCCTTCACCCAGAAATATATTTCTTCCTTTGAAAGTTCAAGCCCATCTCTTTTTTTAGCGATGATATCATAAACCCTCACAAAATATCCCTCCTATAAAAATGCTTACAAAAAAAGGGCTGTTAAGCCCTTGGGTGCGTTTTATTATAAACTTCCTTAATCCTGTTCTTGGTAAGCTGGGCATATATCTGTGTGGAAGAGATATCCGAGTGTCCCAGCATTTCTTGTATCGACTTTAAATCCGCTCCATTTTCCAATAAATGTGCGGCAAAGGAATGACGTAGGGTATGGGGGGTAATCTCTTTATTAATCTTTGCCTGGTTCTTATATAACTTTATAATCTTCCAAAAGCCCTGACGCGTTAATCTTCTTCCGTTGCAATTTACAAACAAGGCGGTTTCATTCGGGTCCTGAATCATCATCTTTCGAGCCTTATTAATGTATTCTTCCAGAGCATGAATCGCAACACTTCCCAGCGGTATTATTCTTTCCTTATTTCCTTTGTTACACTTTATGAAGCCCATTTCCAGATTAATATCGTCAATATCCAACTGAATAAGCTCTGAAACACGTATCCCGGTCGCATATAAGAGTTCCAGCATCGCCTTATCCCTATATCCTTTTAAATCCACACATTTAGGCTGTTCCAGTAAGAGCTCCACTTCTTGTGTAGATAAAATCTGTGGAAGTTTTTTTTCAACTTTTGGAGATTCAAGATTTTTTGTCGGATCTTGTTCAATCATATTTAGCTTATTCAAGTATTGATAAAAAGAACGTATTGAAGCAAGATTTCTTGATATAGTAGAAGTAGCTCTTCCCTTTTTCTGCAAATACAACAAATATGTGATTACTGCGGTTTTATTCACACCTGCAATATTGGTCATATTCATTTCATTTAAATAGGATATGTATTGCTGTATATCTCTCCTATAGGACTGTAGTGTATTATCCGACAACCCTTTCTCGTGTTCGAGAAAATCAACAAATTTTTGAACCAGAGCTTCCATTTTCCACGATCTCCTTCACAATTTAGTTGCAAACAATCTTTCAATTAAATATATTTTACAGAAAAATTTAACATTTGTACATAGTGTTCTTAAAGTTTTTCATAGTTAAATTTGAAAATCAAAAGCGATATTCATCTCCGTAAACAATTATTAACATGTTTGTGCCATTTTATACAACAATTTTTAAATTATATTAATGTTTCTGCCAGTAATTTTATAAAAACCGGGGTAATATAGGCTTCTATGATACTGCCCACCACCAGAACAAAAAATGATAATAGAACAAAGGTACTATATGAAAAAAATTGTGTTCTTACATCATCTCTCCTGTATTTTGTTTTTGTCCTGCTCCTTGCAATGCTTAATGAAAAATTTATGCATATGACCGCTACCAAAATATAGCATGGTATAACAATAAGGCTTTGGGGCAGTATTCCCAATATTGTAAACAAAACCCCTTTAAAATCAAGGTATCGAATTAGAAACCCCACCGTAAAACCTATCGTAAAGCCTTTAATACCAATGATTATCAGGATAACCGGTATACCTATAACTGTTATTCCCAGTACCCAAAATATAATGATAAATTTCAGATGATTAAAAACTGAAAGCTTTAGCAACTCCACGGCATTTATACTATCCTGAGTACCCATTATATATAAGAACTCTTGTAAATAGGAATATAATTCTTTTGATTGTGTATTGCTCAATGCATTAACCGTAAAAGCACCCGTTGAGATACCAATGGTAAAAGACAGGATTGTTATTGCATATGTTACTATGTTCTTCATAAAATGGCTTTTTATAATATCATTAATTGTATTCCTCAATTTTTTCCCCCCCAGTGCTTTCATAAAAATTTTATGCACCAGGGAAGAGAATAATTACATAATTTTTTATTAATATCTTAAGTCCAGGGCCAGTGTAGCAGCTGCACCAACGGTTTTAAAAAAGTCCGCATCCTGCTCCATTCCCCTACCCATCGTCCGAACCGTCACATCTCTGCTTTTAAGTATTTCTAGGGTGTTTTCTTCCACATAGCTTATCTTGTGTAATTTATCAATGCGATACTCCCGTATCTGGCTTAGTATCAGCTTATCTTTATCTTCTTCCAAATGCGGTATACCAATTAAAGCTGCGGAACGGGTGATTTTACTCAGTACGGTAATACTCTGATGGCTAATACCCCTATGCCTTTCCCTCTCATCGGCAAAACTAATCCTTGGTATAAATATTGGAATCCCCTTCAGAGTATTTACGCAGTCAATAAGATGTCCTCCCTCGATACCCGAAAAGCCAAGCACCGTACCCGTCCCTACCACTCCAGGCCCGGGAGCAATAATAATTATATCACTCCTGCAAACATATTTAGCTGTTGTAAGAGCAGTGTATACGTTTACTGTTTCAAGGTCACCTCCAAAAGACTGGCCGCATGTTATGGTATAATCAATCATCCGCTGTTTTTTCAATAACTTTACAGTTTTACTAAAAGAAATAGGCAGGCATGCGCTGTCCGTCATTATATAAGATATTTTAATACGTTCATCATGATGCTTTAATATATGGACAACAGGGGATAGCATACTATGCAAGGGAGCAATAATGACCCTTGCACCATCAATCGTGTCTTTACCCTTAATCAGCTCATGATAGGGGCTCTGGGGCTCTTCCACAGTAATGCATTTAACCTGCAGTGGAGTATATCTCAATTTTATAATATGACCTTCGGGGAAAGAAAAATCCCTTTCTTCATTGCAATCATTATGGATGATAAAGTGATAGCCCCCGGTGCCCAGCCCTAGGTATATCGCATTTGTATTTAACTGAACCCGATCCCCTATTTGGACATCCCCTGTAAGCTTATTATAATTTATGGCTTTATGGCACTTATTTTCAACTTCCACCAGCACTTCCGTAATATCGTCATCTTTATATAAAATTTCCCTGACCCATGCCACTCTCTTTCTTATCAAAGGCATCTCCCTAACTTATTATGTAATGTCATATTTACGGCTTAAATCAATAGCTTTTTCGGTACATTTTTCCATTGCACTGATAAGGGAAGCACGGAAACCGCTTTTTTCCAATTCATACACCGCCTGAATGGTGGTTCCTCCCGGGGAACATACCATATCCTTCAGTTGTCCTGGATGAAGGCCGGTTTCAAGCACCATTTTGGCTGCACCCAGTATGGATTGGGAAACAAGCCGATAGGCCACATCCCGTGGTATGCCTCTCAGCACTGCCGCATCGGCCATTGCTTCAATCATCATATAAACATAGGCCGGACTGCTCCCATTTACCGCAACCACTTCATTCAAATAGTTTTCTTTCATTGATTCCACTTTTCCAATACTGCGGAATATTTCATTTATCTCTTCAAATTCCGATTCTGAAACGGGAGGCTCATAACAGGTGACCGTCATTCCTTCTCCGATCAGCGCAGGAGTATTGGGCATCGTCCTGACAACCTTAACATTTACAGGAAAAAAGCTTTTTATGTAACGGATAGTTATACCTGCAGCAATGGATACAAATATTTTTTTGTAAATGTCCGACACTGAGCAAATTTCCTTTAATACCTTTTCATACACATTTGGCTTAACAGCCAAAATAATTATATCGCTTTTGTCCGCCAGAGTTTTATTATCCGGACAAGCAACAACGCCTTTTTCTTCCATCCCTTTTAACTTATTAATATCCAAATCGCTCACAAATATGTTTTGCCTGTTTATTAAACCTGAACCAATTAAGCCCTGTATAATTGCAGAGGCCATGTTTCCGGCTCCGATGAACCCGATTTTCTTTTCACTTAATGCCATAAAAGCACCCCCCACCTGCTTATTTATTATTATGTATAAAAATATACTTTTGTATCTTAATATGAATCAAACCAATACATATTTATACATATATATATTACTACCTTATCTGCTTTTGAGCAACTAAATAGTGAAAGGAAAGCAAATTTTAAAGGTTCTGCTCACAAAAAAGGTTTGCCGGAAATTCCGGCAAACTTTTTAAATTACTATACGTTTATTTCTACTTTAACCCCTAATAAATCCTTATTCTTATTTAAAACCGGTTCAATCCATTCAGCTATGAATTCTTCCGTTTGCTCTGCCGACCTTCCTATGTAAAGCTTGGGATCCAATATATCTTTAATCTCATCCATGGAAAGCTGAAACATTTCATCCTGTGCAATTCTTTCCATAAGGTCATTTTCCTTTCCTTCCATCTTCACCTTTCTTGCGGCTTCCATGGAATGTATGCGTATCCTTTCATGAAGCTCCTGGCGGTCCCCTCCCTTTTTAACCGCATTCATCATTATGTTTTCTGTGGCCATAAAAGGCAGTTCCTGCCGTATATGCTGTTCAATCATTTTGGGATACACCACCAGCCCATCCACCACATTGATATACAGATTAAGTATGGCATCAACACATAAAAAGGCTTCAGGAATACTTATGCGTTTATTGGCCGAATCATCAAGGGTCCTTTCAAACCACTGGGTGGAAGAGGTTATGGCAGCATTAAGTGCATCCACTATAACATATCTTGCCAAGGAAGATATTCTTTCCGATCTCATGGGATTCCTTTTATATGCCATTGCCGATGACCCTATCTGTTTCTTCTCAAAGGGTTCTTCCACTTCTTTAAGGTGCTGCAGCAGCCGGATATCATTGCTGAATTTATAAGCGCTTTGTGCCACTCCGCTTAAAATATTCAGTATCTGGCTGTCCAGTTTCCTGGGATAGGTTTGACCGGATACAGGGAAGACCTTATCGTAACCCATTTTTTTTGCAATTAACAGGTCCAATGCCTTTACCTTTTCATGGTCACCGTTAAACAATTCAAGGAAACTGGCCTGTGTCCCCGTTGTGCCTTTTGAACCAAGGAGTTTTGTTTTTGAAAGCTGATGATCAATATCTTCCAAATCCATCAATAAATCCTGAATCCAAAGGCATGCCCTTTTCCCCACCGTGGTCAGCTGGGCAGGCTGAAAATGGGTAAATGCAAGGGTAGGCAAAGATTTGTATTTCATTGCAAAATCCGCAAGAAGCGCTATCACATTTATTATCTTTTTCTTGACCAGCTTTAATGCTTCGGTCATAATGATTATATCCGTATTATCGCCCACATAACAGGATGTGGCTCCGAGATGAATGATCGGCTTTGCTTTAGGGCATTGCTCCCCATAGGCATAAACATGGGCCATTACGTCATGGCGCACCTCTGCCTCCCTTTTGGCAGCCACATCATAATTTATATCATCCTTAAACCTTTTTAACTCTTCTATTTGTTCATCGGTTATCTCCAAGCCCAGTTCCTTTTCAGCCTCGGCAAGGGCAATCCAAAGCCTCCTCCATGTTTTAAACTTCATATCCGGTGAAAAAAGATACTGCATTTCCTTGCTGGCATACCTGGAATTCAAAGGACTTTCGTAGGTATCTCTCAACTCCATCTCCCTTTCACTTTTGTAGAATTAAAACAGTATAATAAACTATTATAGCGCAAATAATGAAATTTTGGAGGTTGAAAAAAAATTTTATATTTACAGCTCATTCTTAATAAACTTTTCAACACGGTTCAATCCTTCTATAATGTTTTCCATAGAAGTTGCATAAGACCAGCGAACATAGCCTTCTGCTCCAAAGCCGGAACCGGGAACCAGGGCCACTTTTGCCTTTTCAAGGAGCACATCTGCAAACTCATCGGATGTATTTATTTCTGTTCCGTAAAACTCTGAACCCAGTATCTTTTTTATATTCATCAATACATAAAAGGCTCCCTGGGGCTTCACACATGATAACCCTTCGATGGAATTAATCCTGTCCACCATATAATCCCTGCGTTCAACAAAGGCTTTTTTCATTATCTCAATATCCTCCTGCGGCCCATCCAAAGCAGTAATGGATGCAACCTGTGCCATGGAATTGGGATTGGAAGTTGCATGGCTTTGCACATTTCCCATGACTTTTGCAATTTGAGCATTTGATGCGGTATAGCCAATTCTCCATCCTGTCATGGCATAAGTTTTGGATACCCCATTTACAATGATGGTCAAATCCTTTATTTCATCCCCAAAGGAAGCAATGCTAACATGTTCCATTCCGTCATAAATTAGCTTTTCATATATCTCATCCGAAATAACATATATATTGTTTTCAACTGCAACTTCTGCAATTTTTTTCAATTCATCTCTTGTATATACCATTCCCGTTGGGTTGCTGGGACTGTTCAATATAAGGGCTCTTGTCCTGGGAGTAATTGCTTTTTTCAAATCTTCAATGGTAAACTTAAAACCATTTTCTTCCGTGGTGTGAACATACACCGGAACACCGTCGGCCAGCTTTACCATCTCAGGATAGCTTACCCAAAAAGGTGCCGGAATAATAACCTCATCCCCGGGGTCACAAATGGCAGTAAAAACATTTACCAGTGAATGTTTTGCACCATTGCTGATAACTATTTGTTCCGGAGAATAATCCAAGCCATTGTCTCTTTTTAATTTTCTGCAAACGGCCTGCTTTAACTGGGGCATACCGGATGCAGGTGTATACTTGGTAAAGCCATCATTAATTGCTTTGATAGCAGCTTCTTTTATGTGTGAGGGAGTATCAAAGTCCGGTTCTCCTGCCCCAAACCCGACCACATCAATTCCCTTGGCCTTCATGGCTTTAAACTTGGCATCAATTGCCAGTGTTGATGACGGACTAATTGACTGTGCTTTTCTTGATATATACAGATTCATTTCCTACCTCCATTGCATGCTTATTATATTTTAATTGCATCTTAATCATAAGTAAAATGCATTTGATTCTCTGATAACAGTATTATATTATATCATATATTGAAAAAGTGCAAGTTCTTTGTTTGTAAATTTCAATTTAATCATATCAGCATTATATCGACTTACTTGATATTTTCCAAATTTTAATGAGAAGGCTCCGCTTCTGTGGCAGAAAGATGAACGCTCCTATTTGTTATCTAAAACAGTTGCAAAAAGTTACCATGAATGATATGATTAGAACATAAGTTCCATATATGGTATATAACCCTAAGTATCTTGAAAAATCAGAAAAGAGGTTCTAAGAATTAAAGGTTAGCAAAATTTAAGGAAGGAATGAATACATGGACTTTTCAATCATGAGTATAAAACAGATTGATGCATATTTAAACGGTTTACCTGTAGAAGAACTGGAAAAATATATGGATATGCTTAAAAAAGATACCCGCTCTTCTGCTTCTAAATTGGCAGAAAAATATTTAATGAAAATTAATAAATATTATAATGAGCTTGAACGGCTCCAAAGGCTTAACTGGTATGAAAACAGATTATACGAAAAGGGTGAAAAGTATATTGCAGGAGTGGATGAAGCAGGAAGGGGGCCTCTTGCCGGACCTGTTTTTGCAGCCGCTGTTATTTTGCCGCCCAACACGTTCATAGAAGGTATAGACGATTCTAAGAAAATTAGTGAAAAAAAGAGGGAACAGCTATATCCCATAATCATAAGCAAAGCTATCTCTTACCGTATCGTAAGTGTTTCAGAAAAAGAAATTGATTCGATGGGTATTCTAAAGGCGGTACATAGGGCAATGATTGAAGCGGTAACAGGTCTTGAGGTGCACCCCGGCCATGTATTGATAGACGGTAATGAGGTTAAGGATATGCCCATACCCCATACGGCCCTTGTAAAAGGGGACAGCTTAAGCATTTCCATTGCAGCAGCTTCAATCCTTGCCAAGGTATCCAGGGACAGGTATATAAAACAGTTGGATGCATTATATCCCCAATATGGCTTTGGCAAGCATAAAGGTTATGGAACCCGGGAGCATATTGAAGCAATTAAAAAATTTGGCATGTGCCCCATACACCGAAAAAGTTTTTTGACAAAAATAAATATGTGATTTCAATGGTGATGAAAAATGAAAATTTATGATATTAATACCGGAGCCCAATGGTCAAGCAAAATCCAGTCCAAAGGTATGCTGGCCCATGTAAAAATCGGTGATACGCTGAGGGTACAGGTTGCAGAACAAAAGGCCGATTTACTGTACTTGCGCCTGCCGGACGGAACACTGGTGAGTGCTGCCAGCAATATACCTTTGGATATAAAGCCGGGAGATTATGTATATTTAAAGGTAAAATCAAAAACCGATTTTCAAACCTATGTGGAAATAGTAAAAGAAGGCATGGCAGATGAAAAAAAATCATTAGATATTAAAGAAAACCTTTTAAAACTTCAGTTAATACCCGATTCCAAGAACATTAGAGTTGCCAGTGAAATGATAAAAAATAATATTCCTATTACAAGGGAAGCTTTTCAAAAGGCATTGGCTTTGCTTAATAAATACAACCAGGCGGACCTAGGTGAGCTATTGTTTTTACACGAAAATGAGATCCCGGTTACAGAAAAAAATATTGCACTTTTTCATCAGTATATCCATCATAAGCTTCAACTGGGAGAACAGTTGGAGACATTAATGGAGAAATTAGCAAACCTTGAGAATAGTATTCTTACAAAAGAAAACCTGGCATTGCTTGAGCCTATTTCCCATTTTAAAGACCAAATCAGTGCATTGATTAAAAAAATTGATTCGTCAAAATTGGAATCCTTGCACAAAGAGATAGATGTGTCAAAAAGCATAAAGCAGACTATTGAGTTGCTGGAGGATATTAAATCAACCGCAATTCAGCTTAAATATAATGCAACAGAGGATGTACTGGCAACCATAAGGGATATGGAAGAAGGGCTCGGGTTCTTAAATCAGCTTAACAAATTTACCACTTTTGTTCAAATACCGTTAAATATTAACGATAATAATACAACTGCAGAGTTATACGTGTTTAGGGATGGTCGGAGTAAAAAAAAGATTGACCCGTCCAATGCGACATTCTTTATATCCCTTTCAACCGCAAACCTGGGGCTCGTAGAAGCCTTTGTAATCATTTACAATAAAAACATAGAATGTAATTTCCAGGCAGAAGAAAGGGAAACAGTGGAATTTATAAAAGACAATATTCTGCCCTTATATGAAATTATGGAAGCCCATGGGTATAAGCTGGTTAATGTATCCTATAAATTGTTAAATGAAAGGATAAATATCATGAATGCAGCCGGTAAAATGAAACAGGAAGTTTCCAAAGAATCCTTTGATGTGAGGGTGTAGGAGATGAAAAAGCAGGAAAAAAAAGTAAAGGAAGCTGCCGCTATAAAATATAATCCGCAGGATAATGCCCCAAAGGTTGTAGCATTGGGTAAAGGGTTAGTTGCAGAAAACATTATCAAAGTAGCTGAAGAAAACAAGGTTCCTATTTATAACGACCCGGAAACGGCCCATTTGTTAAACTTACTTCAGATAGGAGATGAAATTCCGCCCGAACTTTATGAAGTTATTGCCCGGATACTGATATTTGTAAGCGATTTGGACCGGCTGAAAGAGGAGATGGGTAAGAGTGGCAGAATATAAAAAAGATATAGGCGCACTGGGGGAAAAATATGCGGAAAACCTACTGGTGAAAAATAATTACAAAATTTTAGAAAAAAATTTTAGATGCAAAATAGGTGAGATAGATATTATTGCCCAGGACGGTAAATACCTGGTGTTTGTTGAAGTAAAAACACGCAATACGGCAATGTACGGTTGCCCGGCAGAAGCGGTAAATTACTATAAGCAGAGGAAGATTATACAGGTAGCCCAGTTTTATATGGCTTATAAAAAATACGATGGAGATGTTCGGTTTGATGTTATAGAAATACTTATAAAACTGAAAAGAGGTGTCCCGGTTATTTATTCGACAAACCTGATTAAAAATGCATTTACCCTTTAATAAAGTGGGGCAAAAAGTGAGGTGTATTTTTTATTGAAAGATTTCTTAATATTTGATGCCCATTGCGATACTATTACAAGATTGATGGAAAATAATCAAAGCCTTTTTAAAAATGATTGTCACGTAGACCTTGTAAGAATGAAGGAGTACAAGGGTTTTGTACAGATGTTTGCAGCCTGGATTAGCCCGGATTATTCGCCTTATGCCGCCCTTAAAAGATGCCTTCAGATAATAGATGCTTTTTATTATCATTTAGAGCAAAATAAGGAACATATATCCCTGGTAAGAAATGCAGAAGAATTAAAGCGGGTACTGGCCAGCAACAGGATAGCTGCTTTTCTTTCTGTTGAGGGAGGAGAAGCCCTGCAGGGGGATTTGGGTGTCTTGCGCATGCTCTACCGCCTGGGGGTGCGGAGTATCTGCCTTACATGGAACGGACGCAATGAAATTGGAGACGGTGTGGGAGAAGAATGTACCAATGGAGGGCTAACCACCTTTGGCAGAAAAGTAATTGGAGAAATGAATCGGCTTGGGATGCTGATAGATGTTTCCCATCTTTCGGAAAGAGGGTTCTGGGATGTGGTGAGTTTAAGCAGCCAACCCATTATTGCATCCCATTCCAATGCCAGGAAAGTATGTGACCATCCTAGGAACCTGTCCGATGACCAGTTTAATGCCATTGTTAAAGGTGGAGGAGTTGTAGGAATAAACCTGTATCCGGATTTTTTATCTGCAAAGGGTTACGCTGATATTAATGACGTTATAAAACATATTGAGCATTTCATGAGCCTGGGCGGAGAAAATCATATAGGATTAGGCTTGGATTTTGACGGCATTGACAAGACGCCCAGGGGTTTTTACGGGGTAAAAGAAATAACAATCCTATTGGATTCACTCCTTAAATTAAATTATTCACAGGAGCAGGTAGAAAAAATTGCATCAGTAAATTTCTTAAACTTGGTAGATAAGGTTCTAAAAAATTGAATTATATCTCTCCTGCTTTTTTTAGTGCCATTTTTGTAATGACAGGTCCAATTAACTCGTAGATTACGGTTCCCGATAATATAATGGTCTGTATTTGACTGCCGTATTCAGGTACTACGGACATAGAAATACCGGCAAGTCCAATTGCCACTCCTGCCTGAGGTATTAAGGTATACCCCAGGTATTTTTTTACTACGGGTTCAGTATTGGATATCGTTGCACCGGCTGCTGAGCCTAAAATTTTACCGATTACCCGGAAAACCACGTATAATGTGCCTGTCACTCCAACACTAGGCAGTATACCGATATCTAAATTTGCTCCGGAAATAAAGAAAAAGAGCATGAAAATAGGGGGAGTTATCCGGTCCACCTGTTCAAGTACTTTATCGCTTACAGCAGATAGGTTTACGTATACCGCACTCATGGTCATACAGGCCAATAGGGGTGAAAACCCGGCAATATCTGAAATTCCAATGCATATTAATACCATTGCAATTGCTACGGATAGTCTGTTACCACGTCCGGTAAACCAATCGGTCAAATATTTAATAATTACAGCAAGAATTGCTCCGAAAACAAAGGCACCAAAAATTTCAATTAACGGCTGTAATAAGGTGGAGGCCAGGGATACTGAACCTTTAGTATTAATGGCCTTTGCTACTGCAACGGATAGCCCGAATGCAATTAAAGCAACTGCGTCATCAATAGCAACCACGGGGAGTAAGGTATTGGTGACAGGTCCTTTTGCTTTATATTGGCGGACAACCATTAATGTGGCTGCAGGTGCTGTAGCGGCAGCAATTGCCCCTAACACTAAGGAAAAGGGAATATCATTTCCGATTAAAATTAATATAAGGTCTACAGCAAATACTGCACCAAAAGCTTCAAAAAATGCAATGATGACAGGAGCCTTCCCTACTGATTTTAGATAGGAAAGCTTAAACTCCGCTCCAATGGAAAAGGCTATAAACCCAAGGGCAATATCAGGTATGATTGAAAGCTCATTTATAACTCCGCGCGGAAGTAAATTGAGGCAATAGGGCCCTGCAAGCAAACCAAAGATAAGGTATCCGGTAACATTGGGCAACTTTAGTTTTTTCATTAATTTGCTGGATAGAAGAGATAGAATTATTGCTATAGCCAGATATGTATATATATTTAATGACATGGTTTCTATTCACCAAGCCCTTCTACATATGTGATAGGTATAGAGAACATGATGCCGGTATTAGGCTCACTAAAGTCGCCAACAATTCTTTTTATTATTGCTCGGGTTGATATGGCTACTTCATCCTTAAGCACAAACAACATTACTTTACAAGCTTCTTTTTCATCACCTGCAAGAATATTTCTTAGCAAGCCAAACATTGGTAAGTCCTCCATATTTGCCAATGCACTTGCCATACCTGTACCGTCTATGATTGTACCTCCTGTTACACCTGATTCTGCTAACTGTTTAATAAGTTCTTCCACTAATTCAATTTTTTTCAGAATCAGCACTAACAATTGCATTTTATCATCTCTTTCCTTTGGTTAATATATTACATTTGGTTAATATATTACATCCATAAAAATAGCTGCTGATATGCGGGCAGCTATTTTTGTTTTAAACATTATTCAGGCTTTTCCAGAGTTATACGACCAATCTTTGCACCCCTGAACTCATCAAGAAGAATTGCTGAAGCACGAAAAGTATCCACATCTCCTCCTGAAACAATGCAGCCTCTTTTCTTACCAACTGCATGCAACAATTCAAAACCTTCCTTTTCCTTTACCGAATCCAGCTTATACCTTTCCATCAATTTATCAGGATAATTATCCCTTAAGAATACCAATAGGTTACAGGCCAGCTCCTCAGTATTAATGATCTCATCTTTAATGGCTCCTGTATAAGCTAATTTTCTACCAACTTCTTCATCCTCAAATTTGGGCCATAAAATTCCAGGGGTATCCAATAGCTCAAAACCATTTCTTATACGTATCCATTGTTTACCCCTTGTTACACCGGGACGGTCTCCGGTCTTTGCACTTGCCCTCCCAGAAAATTTATTTATAAAGGATGATTTTCCTACATTAGGAATTCCTACGACCATAGCCTTCACAGCACGATTGACAATCCCCTTTTGCCTGTCCCGTTCTATCTTTTCCTTTAACAGCTCTCTCGATAAAGGACCAATTTGATTTAACCCCTTCCCAGAAATTGAATCAACCAATACAACAGCAATATTATGGCTGGCATACCATTCTGCCCAGGACTCGTTTAAATCTGGATCCGCAATATCACATTTATTCATTACCAGTATTCTTGGTTTATTTCCTAACAGTGCATCTATGTCCGGGTTCCTACTGCTTCGTGGCAGGCGCGCATCCACAAGTTCAATTACGATATCCACCAGCTTCATATTTTCCTGTATTATTTTACGCGTCTTAGCCATATGTCCTGGATACCATTGAATACTCATAAAAACCTCCTTAAAGGATGCAAATAATAAATAGTCTTATTTATATATTGACCCAAAATCCTTTAACGGCCATAATCTGATGGTCGCTTTTCCAATAATGGAGTCAAAGGGGATCATCCCTACATCGCTAAACCGGCTGTCACGACTTCTGTTTCTATTGTCTCCTAAAACAAAAACTGTATCCTCCGGTACAACTACCGGAAAGTCAATATCGCCTTTAGTTGCCGTAGGCTCTGCAATGTAAGGCTCATCCAGTGGTACCCCATCCACGTATACAATCTTATTTTCAAAATCAATATTAACTTCCTGGCCGGGCAAAGCAATAATTCTTTTTACATAGGGTGTATCTTTATGCATTGGCGGGCGTAATATTATAATATCTCCCTGTTTAGGCTTGTACATAAATTTTGTTACAATTAAGCGATCATTATGATGAAGGGTAGGTTCCATCGATTGTCCGTCAACACGTATCATGGTAAAGAAAAATGTTCTTATAACAAAAGCAATAACCAGTGCAATAACAATTGCTTGTATCCATTCCATGATTTCCTTTTTTAAGTCAAACTGGTTCTCAATTTCCTGTGCAAGTTCCTGTTGCCCTTGCGGAACATCGGTGCTGTCATTTGGCTGTGCATTGAAAGGCTCTTTATCCATTTTACTCGCTCCCTTTTATCTCTGTTGTTGGGGCGCTGTCCTCAGAGCGTCCCACAATAAGCAAAAGGGACTCACCGGTCCCTTTTTTTTTATTATATTTTTTCTTTAACTTTTGCGGATTTACCAACCCGGTTACGTAAGTAATAAAGTTTTGCTCTTCTAACCTTACCTTTACGTACAACTTCTATTCTATCAATATTCGGAGAATGCACTGGGAAGGTTCTTTCTACTCCCACTCCATAGGAAACACGTCTTACCGTAAAGGTCTCCTGGATACCTCCATGTTTCTTACGGATTATCGTTCCTTCAAACATTTGTATTCTTTCTCTGTTTCCTTCTTTTATCTTTACATAAACCCTTACCGTATCACCAACATTTAAGTCCGGCAAATCAGTCCTTAATTGTTCTTGTTGCAGTGCTCTAATGATATCCACCTTTTGTCCTCCTTCCTTCATAGATGTTCATGCCCATACAAGTGGACAGCGGACCATCTGTTCTACACATTGAAATAGTATATCATATGAAAATAACAAACACAATACCCTTTTTATTGGTTTTTCTAAATCTGCTCTTTTTTCTCTTTTAAAAGTATTTTATCCATCAGATCGGGTCTCTTGGAACAAGTCCTTAGTATGGACTGTTCTTTACGCCACTTTTCAATATTGGCATGGTGTCCTGATAAAAGGACCTCCGGTACCCTTCTTCCTAAAAATTCCGGCGGCCTGGTGTACTGGGGATACTCAAGAAGCCCGGAATAATGGGATTCGTCTTTAAATGACTCCTCATTTCCCAATACCCCCGGCACTAACCGGCATACTGCATCAATCACAGCCATTGCGGGTATTTCTCCTCCGGTAAGAACATAGTCTCCAATGGATAGTTCCATATCCACAATTTCTTCAATAATTCTTTCATCCACACCTTCATAATGACCACATAACAAAATCAAATGCTTCTCTTTTGCCAACTCTTTTGCCATTGCCTGATTAAAGACCTTACCCTGGGGAGTTAAGTAAATAACTTTAGGCTTATATTCCAGGCCTTCCACAACGCTTTTATATGCATTATAAATGGGACCTGGCTGCATTACCATACCCTTTCCACCGCCATAGGGATAATCATCCACCCTGCGGTGCTTGTCTTCCGAATAATCCCTTATATTTATAAAATTGAGTGTAATAATACCTCTACTTCTAGCACGACCAATTATGCTTTCCCCCAATACGGCTTCAAACATGGACGGAAACAGGGTAAGAACATCAAACCGCATTAATCAATCAGCCCTTCTAAAGGTTTTATAATCATGTAATTATCATCAATATTTACTTCCACTATAACATCCTTAATAGCAGGGACTAAAATATCTCTTACTCTTACTCCCTCCGTATTCCTTACCACATATACATCATTACTGCCTGTTTTAAACACATCATTAATATTACCAAGTATCTCTCCCGTATGCGTCCTGACTTCCATTCCAATAAGGTCGCAAATAAAATAAGTATCCTTTGGCAACGGAACAGCCATCTCGCGGTCAATTAATAACATTTTATCCCTGAATTTTTGGGCATCATCAATGGAATCAATTCCGTCAAATTTAATGATCAGATTATTTTTTTGGTATCGGACGCTTTTAATATACATTTTTTCCATCCGACCTTCATGCTTAACATATACCCAATCCAGGTCCTCATAACGAGTGGGGTCATCGGTAAGGGGAAGTACTTTTACCTCTCCCCGTATGCCATGAGTATTAATAATTTTACCTATTTCAATTTGCTTATTCTTCATGTTTCCTCCGTAATATGGTAAGAGTGAGGTTTTTTATCCCCACTCCCTCCCCATATAATATTTAGGCAATTTTATTTTTTATGTCCTATTGAAGGATTTCAACAATTACCCTTTTGTTTTCTCTTGTAGCAGCAGCTTTAACAACAGTCCTTATTGCTTTTGCAATTCTTCCTTGTTTTCCTATAACTTTACCCATATCTTCCTGTGCAACCCTTAATTCAAGTATAACGGATTGTTCTCCCTCTATTTCATTCACAGAAACATCCATAGGGTGGTCTACCAACGATTTTGCAATTACTTCCAGCAGTTCCTTCAACATCAATACACCTCCAAAAGGTCTCTGTATTATTTCAAAGCCTGCCTTTTATTTTAAACAACTTCAGGCATTCTTTTTCGCTGCTTCAAACGCATCCAAAATTCCGTTTTTCTTTAATAAGGACTTTACAGTATCTGTCGGTTGCGCACCATTTTTTAACCATTTAACTGCTTTTTCCTGGTCGATATTCACACTTGAAGGATTTGTCAAAGGATTGTAAGTACCAATTTCTTCGATAAACCTTCCATCCCTTGGATATCTGGAATCAGCAACAACAATTCTATAATATGGAGACTTTTTAGCACCCATTCTTCTCAACCTGATTTTTACCGCCACTTTTCTCACCTCCTTTAAATATACAGCTATACATATATCTATTAATGCTACCATTTATCTAAAAAAAGGAAATCTTTTTTTGCCTTTCATGAACTTTTTAGGATCGCTTAACTGTTTCATCATCTTTTGCATTTGCTCAAATTGTTTCAACAGGTTATTCACATCCTGTACCCTTGTACCGCTACCCATTGCAATCCTTTTCTTACGGCTGGAATTAATGATGGACGGGTTTTCCCGCTCTTCCTTTGTCATCGACTTAATGATTGCTTCAATATGAGCCAGATGTTTATCATCAATTTCCACCTCTTTAAGCATTTTGGGGTTAACACCCGGAATCATCCCCAGCACCTGCTCAAGAGGTCCCATATTCTTCATTTGCTCCAGCTGCACCAGAAAATCATCAAAGGTAAACTGCTGGGCTCGAATCTTCTTTTCCAGTTCCAGCGCTTTCTTCTGGTCAAAAGCTTCCTGCGCCTTGTCGATCAGGCTTAATACATCGCCCATACCTAGTATTCTGGATGCAATGCGATCCGGGTAAAAAGGCTCCAAATCGCTTAATTTTTCACCCATCCCAATAAACTTAATTGGTTTGCCCGTGACCGCTCTTACCGACAGGGCAGCGCCGCCTCGGGTATCACCATCAAACTTGGTCAGTATAACACCGTCAATATCCAATTTACTGTTGAAGCTTTCTGCCACATTGACTGCATCCTGGCCCGTCATTGCATCTACAACCAAAAGAATTTCAGTAGGCTTTACCGCTTCCTTTATATCCTGGAGTTCTTGCATAAGCTCTTCATTAATATGAAGCCTACCAGCTGTATCTATTATAACCAAATCATTTCCATTTGAATTGGCGTGCCTTATTGCAGCCCTTGCAATATCAACCGGGCTTGTGTTATCGCCCATGGTGAAGACAGGGATATCCAATTGTGCTCCTACCACTTGCAATTGTTTAATTGCTGCCGCTCTGTATATGTCTCCGGCCACCAACAGGGGCCTTTTGCCTTGTTTTCTTAAGGTTGCAGCCAATTTACCACAGGTCGTTGTTTTGCCTGCTCCCTGCAAACCTACCAACATGATGACCGTCGGAGGCTTTGGCGAAAAAACTATTTTTGATTGAGAGCTTCCCATTAAACTGGTAAGTTCATCCTTTACAATTTTAATCACTTGCTGTGCCGGTGTCAGGCTTTCCAATACTTCTGAACCAACTGCTCTTTCAGATACCTTTTTAACAAAATCCTTTACCACTTTAAAATTTACATCAGCTTCAAGCAAAGCCAGTTTAACTTCTCTCATGGCTTCTTTTACATCTTTTTCCGTCAGTTTTCCTCTGCCCTTTAACTTCTTAAAGGTTTCCTGAAGCTTTGATGCCAAGCTTTCAAAAGCCATTTAAACATCCCCAATCTAACCCATTATACCTTCTCAATAATATCATCTATAACAGCCTTTATAAGATTTATCTTTTCATTCAGCTCTTCCGAATGCAGCACTTGATCATTCAACCGTTTCACATCTGATATTGCATCATTTACCAGTTTAATGCTGTTTTGGATTTTCATAAAACGATCCACCAATCCCATACGCTGTTCCAATTCATATAGGAATCGTTCTCCTCTTTTGATGCAGTCTCTTACTCCCTGTCTCGTAATATTCAGATCTTCACTGATCTCACTAAGGGACAAATCCTGATTGTAATACAGGTTAATTGCATCCGCTTGCTTTTCAGTTAACAATTCTTTGTAAAAATCGTAAAGCATGCTAACTTCCAGTTTTTTATTCATAGATCATCACATCAAAAAAAAACTTGTGTAAAGGTGAATGCCTTTACACATGCATTTTACTTGATTATCTATACTTTGTCAAGCTATTATTTTTCAGTCTCAATCGGCAAAGAGGGCATCTGCAAAAGCCTTTGGATCAAACTCCTGCAAATCGTCAATCTTTTCTCCCACTCCGATCAATTTAACCGGTATGTTCTGTTCCGCTTTAATTGCTATAACAATTCCTCCTTTTGCCGTACCATCCAGTTTTGTAAGAACAATACCCGTCACTTCCGCAACTTCACTGAATAATTTCGCCTGGCTGACAGCATTTTGCCCGGTTGTAGCATCCAGCACCAACAGCACTTCACGGCTGGACTCGGGAAGTTCCCTGTCAATAACCTTAAATACTTTCCTCAACTCATCCATCAGGTTCTTTTTAGTATGCAGCCTTCCTGCGGTATCGCATATAACCACGTCCATCTTCCTCGACTTTGCTGCTTGAATAGCATCGTATATAACGGCTGCAGGATCGGCCCCTTCCTGATGCTTTATAACATCCACACCTACTCTTTCACCCCAAACTTCCAGCTGGTCTATTGCAGCGGCGCGGAAAGTGTCCCCGGCAGCAAGCAAAACTTTTTTCCCCGAATTTTTCAATTTGTAAGCAATCTTAGCAATGGACGTAGTCTTACCCACTCCATTAACCCCTATCACCATAATCACCGAAGGACTTCCGGAAACATTAAGCTCACTTTTTTCATCCGCCAACATATCCGCAATTATTTCCTTCAATAAAGCTTTTACTTCCGCACTGTCCGATATTTTTCTTTCCTTTGTCAAATCCCTTAATCTATTTATAATCTCCACGGAGGTATTGACCCCAATATCCGCGGTAATCAATGCTTCTTCCAGCTCTTCAAACAGCTCTTCGTCCACTTTCCTAAAGGTTTTTAGTACCTGGTCCACTTTTTCCGTAATTGAATTGCGGGTTTTAGTTAACCCTTCTTTTAACCGGGCAAAGAATCCATTTTTAACCTTTCCTTCTGCTTTAATTTCTTCTTTTTTTATTTCTTCTTTTGCTTCCACTTCTTCACGGGTTTCATCTTTTTTACCCGTTTCCTCTTTTTTCACTTCTTCAGGTGCCTCTTCTACAGGCTTTTCTTCCGGTTCGTCCTCTTTACTTAACTGGACTCTTTCTTCCTCCTCAGGCTTTTCTATTGGCTCCTCAGGCTTTTCTATTAATTCATTTAATTCAGTCATTTCCTCCAGAGCATCTTTTTCCTGCAAATCAATCTTATTTTCTAGCTCTGACTCATTCATTTCCTGTGCACGATTTTTTGACCTGTTGTTAAATAGTCCTTCTTTTAATCTTGAAAAAAAACCTTTCTTCTTTTCTGTTGCCATACTAATCCTCCATTTAATTATTATTTCTTCTCAGCTTGCTACTTCTTCCATGTCAAGAGATATTATTTTGGAAACCCCTTTTTCCTGCATGGTTATACCGTACAGTACATCCGCAACTTCCATCGTACCCCTTCTGTGCGTTACAAGGATGAACTGGGTACGATCGGAATATTTCTTGATATATTGAGCAAATTTATAAACATTGGCATCATCCAGGGCTGCTTCTATTTCATCAAGAATACAAAAGGGCATAGGCCTTACGTGGAAGAAAGCAAATAATAATGCAATTGCAGTAAATGCCTTTTCTCCTCCGGACAAAAGCATTATATTTTGCAGTTTCTTACCCGGAGGCTGCACCTCAATTTCAATCCCGCTTTCCAGGATATTATCCGGTTCCGAAAGCCTTATTTCAGCCTTCCCGCCTTCAAACAATTCACGGAAGACCTCGTTAAAGCGTTTATTAATAATAGCCAGCTGTTGGCTAAACTGCTTCTTCATTAATGACTGCATATCATTGATTACGCGGACCAGGTCCGCTTCTGCTTCTTCCAAATCTTTTTTTTGAGCAGTTAAAAATTCAAACCTTTCCCTTACGCTTTTGTATTCTTCAATGGCATTAACGTTAACATGCCCAAGTCCTTTTATCTCCTCTTTTAATGCTTTAATCTTTTTTTGAGCCAGCCCATGATTGCCAATATCTGCAGCAAACTGTCGGGCAGTTGTAAAAGTGAGGCCATATTCATCCCATAGCTTGTTGACAGAGGCTTCCATCTCCATTTCCAATCTTATCTTTTTATTTGACAATCTACGATACTCTTCTTTAAGGCGGGAAATCTCTTCTCGCTTATCCCTGATATTATCCTGGTATACCTGGACCTTCCTTTCCGATTCACTTTTATTGGCCAATGCTTGTTCAATCTTAGCCTTCCTGGCTTTAAGCTCGTCCTCCAATCGATGAATCTCTTTATATCTGTCTTTTATCCCCTGCTCCATCTCTTCATTCTGGCTCTTTAAGACTTCCAGCTCCTGCCCTTTATCCAGTAGGTTTTTCTCCCATTCAGCTATTTCATGCTTAATGCTTTTTATATGTTCGGAAACGATGTGAATATCCTTCTGCACCGAGCTTAAGGCAATCTTTTTATCGGTTATGGCTTTAACCACGCTGTCTTTTGATGCCATTTCCGCCTTTTTTTCCTCTTGTTTTTTGTATATGACTGATTCCATGTCATGGATTTCCTGGCTTATGCTATGAATAAGTTTTAACAACCTATCCATTTCCTGTTTCGTATGCACCATTTGTTCATCAAGCTGCTTTTTTTCACTTTTTAGAGCTTCTATACTTTCCTTAAAATGGGCACACATATCGTTATAGTGTTTTATATCTGATTTTATGGTAATGGACATTGATTCCAGCTCTTTTAATCTGTTTTCCAATTCAGTGATGGATTTATCCAATTCCTGTATTTTTTTATTTTTTTCCATTAACTCATTATTTTTTTCCTCAATAGCATGTTCAATCTGCATTATATCCTTACCAAGGTTATTAATCTCTATATCCCGACTCAAAAAACTGGCGGATTTGCTATTGCTTCCGCCGGTCATGGAACCTCCCGGGTTTAAAACATCCCCGTCCAGGGTCACGATCTTAAAGCGATACCCAAATTCCCTTGCCATATGAATACCATAATCCAGGTTTTCCACTATGACAACCCTTCCCAGCAGATAATTCATTATATCACGAAATTTTTCATCAAATTCAATAATCTCGGAAGCAATACCCACATACCCGGGACATTTGGTTAACCTTGCCCTATCTTCCTTCAGCGTGCTGCCCTTAACCGACGAAACAGGTAAAAAGGTTGCCCTTCCCAGGTTATTTTGCTTTAAAAATTGGATGGCTATTTTTGCATCTTCTTCCCTTTCTACAACAATATTTTGCATTGCCGAACCCAAAGCCACTTCAATTGCCGTTATCAATTGTTCCGGTACCTTTATCAGTTTAGAAATCACATTGTAAAGCCTTATCCCCGGCAACCTTCCCTTTTGCCAGTCCAAGAGCAACTGTTTAACGCTTCGATGGTATCCTTCGTATCTTTTTTCCATCTCTATTAGCATGGCCTTTTTAGATACCTTTTCTTTCTTCAGCGAAACCAAGGTTTCATACTGATCCTTTAAACGTTCTAACTGCTTAAATTCATCCTCCCTTATACTGCGCTTTTCTTTATATATATTTCTTTTTTTATTGATTTCATCCATAAAATTTTCATGATCATACTGCAATCTTTGTATCAGGATACTGAGCTTTTGTATCTCTTCTTCCTTATTCTTTATATCCTTTATAATGGCATTCTCCCGTTCAATGAAATTATTTTGAAGCACTTCAAGGCTATTTTTCTTACCCTTAATATCCGATACTTTATTCATCTTTTCTATCATTTCACTTTTTAAATCTTCTATGGCTATGCTTTCCCGTTCAATAGCCTGTAGCATCTGTTTGTTTTTATTTTCTAATTCTGCAATAGAAGATTTGAGCTCCTTTTGTAACTCCATGCATTGGGATAAAAAGGCATTTTTTTCACCCAACTTCTTATTCAAGGCTTCTATCTTATCCTTAATATGTTCCATGTCAATGCTTATCTTGCGCATATTCAGCTTATTATTTTCGATGGACTTATTATACATGGAGATATCATTATTTAGTCGGATTATGGCAGAATCTATTTGGTGCAGATTTATTCTTTCCCTATCCACTTCCTCATCCTGTTTTTTTATATGTTCAAAAGTTTCCCTCAGGTCGTATTCCATCTTATCCAACAATCTTTCACTTTCCAAAAGCTGCGCGGAAATCGTCTCATCGTCTTTTTGTATCTTATCCAATTGTTGCTTAAGCTTGGCTATGGTTTCAATGCATAAATTAACTTCAAGCACCTTCAATTGATGCATCAGGTCCAGGTATTTCTTTGCCTTTTCAGACTGCTCTCCCAGTGGGCCCAGTTGCTGTTCCAATTCCCCTATAATATCCTTTAACCTTATAAGATTTTCGCGGGTTAAATTAAGCTTTTTTTCGGCTTCCTGTTTTCTAAACTTATACTTTGATATACCGGCTGCTTCTTCAAAAACCTGACGTCGGTCTTCCGAACGGGTACTTAATATTTCATCAATCCTACCTTGTCCTATTATGGAATAACCGTCCTTGCCTAAACCCGTATCCATAAACAACTCGTGTATGTCTTTAAGTCTGCAACTGGACTTATTTATATAAAACTCGCTTTCACCGGAACGGTAAAACCTCCGTGTAACGGTTACCTCGTTATAATCAATTGGCAGCGTTCGACAGGAATTGTCCAGTGTAATGGATACCTCTGCAAAACCAACGGATTTTCTTGATTCCGTACCGGAAAAAATAATATCCTCCATCTTACTTCCCCGCAGTACCTTCGTACTTTGTTCTCCCAGTACCCACCTGACTGCATCGGAAATATTGCTTTTACCGCTTCCGTTTGGTCCCACAATTGATGTAATTCCCCTTCCAAATTCCAATCGCACTTTATCGGGAAAGGACTTAAATCCTTGAATTTCTAATGTCTTTAAATACACCTTTAACACCTCATAATGATCAAACTATTATCATTTTAACATAAAAACGTAAAATAGCAACACAAACCCTTTTACGCGATAGTGTCAATTTGTTGTAGGATAATTAAACTTAAAGGTATCCCCATCTTTTTGATACAACGGGCTATATCACATACCCGCTGCGTTGTATGCCCTTTAAAATTGTTGATATTGGAGTTTTTTT